>JBPCVY010000249.1:0-12457 GCA_051010055.1 Hyphomicrobiales bacterium
GATCTCTTCCACGTGGTGCGGCGCACGCCGATTTACGACTGGCATGCTGAACAAAACCCGGTTTGGGAGCCGATTGGCGACTGGCGCCGGCCTTACTGCTATCCGCGCGCTGGTGAAGACAAGCACGCTGCGATTAACCGTGAGATTCTCACTGTTCGCAACAAGGTTGGCCTGCTTGATGCATCTACTCTTGGAAAAATCGAAGTCAAAGGCCCGGACGCGGCCGCCCTCATGGACCGAGTCTACACCAATATGTTCTCAAACCTGAAGGTCGGCCGCGCCCGCTACGGTTTGATGATGAACGAAGCTGGCTTCCTGTTCGATGACGGTGTGACCGTCCGCCTTGGCGATGATCACTTCCTCATGCACACCACATCAGGCGGTGCTGAACGGGTGGCCGGCTGGCTTGAAGAATGGCTGCAGACAGAATGGATGGACATGAAGGCGTTTGTAACGCCGGTGACCGAGCAATGGGCACAGTTTGCCGTTGCCGGCCCGCATGCCCGCGATGTTCTGCAAAAGCTCAAAGGCGATGTGGACTTCAGCACTGAAGCGCTTCCGTTCATGTCATTCGTTGAAAGTACTCTTGAGGGCTGCCCGGTGCGGGTATTCCGGATATCCTTCTCCGGTGAGCTGTCATACGAAATTGCAACCCCGTCGAACCATGGACGGGTCCTGTGGGACGCAATTATTGACGCTGGTGAGGATTTCGGCATCGAACCGTATGGAACCGAGGCGCTCCACGTTCTGCGCGCTGAGAAGGGATTTATCGCCATTGGCGATGAAACCGATGGCACCGTAACGCCAATCGATTTGGGGCTGAACTGGGCTGTTTCGAAGAAAAAGTCGGATTACCTCGGCAAACGGGCCTTGAGCCTGCCCCATCTTGTGGATGAAAACCGCAAGCAGCTGGTTGGGCTTTTGACCGAAGATCCAAATGAAGTGCTGCCCGACGGCGCCTATGCGGTTGATAAGGTTCTTGGCGCACCGCCGATGAACATGATCGGCCAGGTGACATCCACTTACTGGAGCCCGACACTCAACCGTTCCATCGCAATGGCCCTCATTCAGAAAGGCCAGAGCCGGATGGGTGAAACAATTTTCTTCCCGCTGGAAGGCGGCAAGATTGTCAAAGCCAAGATTGCCGACCCGGTCTTCTACGACAAAGAGGGTGAAAAACAGAATGTCTGATGCAATGCAAATTACCGCTCTTTACGACCGCGGGACGCCGGAAAACCTGCTGATTGGCGTGGAAGAAGTGCGCGACTACGGCATGATTGACGTGCGCGGGCTCGCCACCGACCGCAAATTCATGGCAGCGGCAAAAAAGGCGCTCGGATTCGATTTTCCGAAAAAGCCACGCACTTCAAAGGTGGAAAAGGGCATCACCTGCCTGTGGCTGTCTGTCGACCAATGGCTGGTGTTATGCCCGCTCAAATCGAAAGACGCCCTGCTGAAGAAACTTCTCAGCGCCACGGCAGATACAAACGCGCTGATAGTCGATGTATCTGACGCCCGCGCCGTGATCAGGCTAACCGGGGCTGAAGTACGCCACGTTCTGATGAAGGGCGCGTCTGTTGACTTCACGCAGAAAGAGTTCGGAGAAGGTACCGTGCGGCGGGTTTCGTTCGCGGAAATCGCAGCCATGGTTCACGTTGTGCCCGGCGCAGCCGATACGTTCGATCTGTTGATGTTCCGCTCCCAGGCCCATCACGCCTGGAACTGGCTTGCAGCAACCGCCAAATCCGGCAGCAACAAGGGCCTTCCTGGTAAACTGGAAGCGCCAGCCACCGTTTAAAACAAACTCTGGTAACAAAAAAACCGGCCTGCTCTCTCTAAAAGCAGGCCGGTTTTTTTGTGCCGGCAATTCTTTCCCTGGTTCAGTCTTTGCGGATATCGTCAATCCAGTCAAAGAGGCGATCGAAGCCGCCGAACGGGTACATGTGCGCCTTCTGGATGCCGAGCTCTGGCCGGTTGAAGTGCAAATCAGCCAAACCGGCGACAAATCCGTCAGGGGCATTAACACTCATCAGCTTGGTAACATTGAGCGCCTGCTTGCGGATAAGCCGCGCAGATGCGCCAACACCGCAAACCGCAGCATAGCGCACAAGGGTTTTCAGTGTGGCAGGGCCTGGCACGCCGACATTGATTGCCATGTCAATGCCTTCTGCGCGAAGGGTCTCAGCCCATATCGCAACAGGAGCTGCTTCGAACAGGAACTGGGTGGCGATGTAGCTTTGGGCGCCTGTTTCATCTGCAAATGCCTGTTTCTCGCGCAACGCATCGATAAGGCCGGTTTTTCCCACAACTTTCTCAATGTCAGCATTGCCTTCAGGGTGTCCAGCAAAGCCGAGGAGCTTGATGTCGTGCTTTTCAAAAGCACCTGTGCGCAGGAGCTGAATTGCGGCATCGAAATCGCCCACAGGTTCCGGCGCACCGCCACCAAGCACCAACGTATGATCTACGCCAGCTTCGCCCGCGTAGGCATTCAGCCACTCTTCGAGTTGTGCAGCATTTGCGGTAAACCGCGCCGGAATGTGCGGCACCGGCTCCAATCCGCTTTCGCGCAAAGCCTTTGTGGCTTTCAACATATCGGGAAAATCGCCCGGATCGATCATTGCAACATAAGTATGCGTGCCTGGCTTCACCCGTTCTGCAATCTGAGAAATCTTTTCCAGATGCTTTGCGGTGATTTCGATCGAAAAATCGTCCAAAAATACCGATACCGGATGACGTTGAACCGAATTTTCCGAATCTACTGCTTGCATTGCGCCCATTTCCTCAAGCTCCAACTATGTGTCGCTCAACACATTAAAATTTGCGTAAAAATGGCCCCTGATCGCCTTTTGGAGCCGCCCGATAGCGACTTCCACACGAATTTTTGCGACGGCAAACACCTTCTTCAATGGCGCAACGGGCATCAAAACGTTAATTGCGCGATCCAAAAATCGCTTGTCAGAGAGGGTATAGCAGGAGTATTTCTCCGATTGTCACCACGAAAAATGGTGAGATTGAGAGTTCGATCGGCTTAACTGAGGCCGATCCTTGAGAAAGTGTTTTTATGTTCGGCGAGACACCAAGAGAGCTGCCGCAGCAATTTGCTTTTATTTTAGTTCCAAATTTTTCGATGATGCCATTGGCGGCAGCCGTCGAGCCCTTGCGAATTGCGAACCGGGTTTCAGAGCATTCTTTGTATGAGTGGACGATGCACTCAATCGATGGTGAGCGCGTTGCGGCGTCTAATGGCATTTTGATTGATGTCCACGGCAAACTGGAAGAGGTCGATGACCGCGCAACGATCATTGTGTGCGGCGGTGTCGACATTCACAAGAATATAGACAAGCGATTGGTCAATTGGCTTCGAAAAGCCGACCGGCGGGGCGCCGATATTGGCGGGCTGTGTACTGCCAGCCACCTGCTTGCAGATGCGGGGCTGCTAAACGATTACAGATGCACCATTCACTGGGAAAATCTGCCGGGATTTTCCGAAGAATTCCCGGAAATAGAAGTCACAGGCGGCTTATATGAAATAGACCGCGACAGGTTTTCATCCGCCGGCGGCACCTCGCCCATCGACATGATGCTGGCAATGATCGCCCGTCAGCACGGGCCGGACCTTGCATCCGATGCAGCCGAACAGGTGCTTCATTCGCCTATCCGCCATCATTCCGAACATCAGCGCATGTCGTTGCCAGCCCGCATCGGGGCACGGCATCCGAAGCTTGTCGGCATAATCGAGCAGATGGAACAAAACCTGGAAGAGCCTTTATCTCCAAGCATCCTTGCCAAGGAAGCTGGATTGTCGACACGGCAGTTGGAGCGTCTTTTCCGCCGGTATCTCGACCGTTCGCCCAAACGCTATTATCTGGAACTGCGGTTGAAGAAGGCGCGCTCATTGCTTTTGCAGACAAATATGTCCGTTATCAATGTGGCGCTGGCGTGCGGATTTTCCTCGCCGTCCCATTTCTCCAAATGCTATCGCGCATTCTATGGCCGCACGCCGTACCGTGAGCGCGGTATTCCAACAACCATACAAGCCGGTGCGCTGTCCACCACCATCCAGGCTTAAGGGATTAGTCCGAAACCGCGGGAAGCTTTAGCTTGACTTCCAGGCCACCTACCTGTGACTCATCCAGTTTGATTTTGCCGCCATACATGCCGGCAATTTCTGACACGATTGAAAGCCCAAGTCCTGAACCGGGCTTTGATTCATCAATCCGCTGGCCGCGCTGAACCGCCTGATGGCGTTGCGCCGGGGTAAGTCCCGGCCCGTCATCCCTGACGAACAGATCAATCCAAACCCGACCCTCATCCATTTTAGATGCGCGCCAAATCGCTTGCAGCTCAATTTTTTTCTTTGCGAACTTGAACGCGTTTTCCAGAAGATTGCCGACCATTTCCTCTAGGTCCTGCTTTTCGCCGCGAAAGCGCGCATTTTCCGTACAGTCGACTTCGACCTTGATGCCGCTTTCCACATTGATCCGTTCCAGGGTGCGCGCAAGGCTTTTCAAAACCGGCTCCACTTCGGTTACAGCGTGCAACGATCTTGCCCGCGCTGCCCGGCGCGCCCGGTCCAGATAAAGATCAACCTGATCTTTCATCAACTGGGTTTGTTCGAGCACCTTTTTCGAAAATTTGCTCTTTTGCGGCCGTGCCTCGTTATTGATTACGGAAATCGGTGTTTTCAGCGCATGGGCCAGATTACCAACCTGGGTGCGCGATCGCTCAACAACCTCGTCGCTGCTTTGCAGCAACAGATTCAGCTCATCGGCAACTGGCTGGATTTCTTGCGGGTACTCGCCTTCCAGGCGCTTGGCTTTTCCGGCGCGAACAACAATCAAGCCATCACGAAGCCGTCTTAGGGGGCGCAGACCGAAGCGCACCTGAAAAAATGTCACCAGCGCCAGCCCGCAAGCCAATGTGCCGAGGGTTAAAAGCAATGTGCGGATGAAGTTGGAAACCTGCCATTCCACTTCCTTCATATCGGCGGCAACCACGAAGGTGAAAAGCTCATTGGAGCGGGCAAGCCTCAATTTTTGTTCGAACGCGCGCAAAGTCTCATTTTCCGGGCCCACCAGATAATAGACTTCATCGCCTTCTTTTGACGTCTTGCGGCTGGTTGCGAGATTGAGGTCAAGCTTCTGGTCGAGTAGGGAGATCGAAGTGGCGGGATCTACTTTTGAACCGGACGGCGGCAGCACCTGCCAGTACCAGCCCGAAAAGGGAAGCGAGAACTGGGGCTCCGGCAAGGAGCGCGCAATTTGCAAATCGTTTTCCGTAGTGAGCTCGATATTTGCCAAAAGCCCGTCGAGATGGGTTTGCAGGCGGGCATCGAAACTGCGCTCAATGGAAGTGCGGAAAAGCTGGGCAAGCAACACACCTGTGATGGCCAGAATAACAATGCTCCAAATGGCGGAAATCACCACCAGCCGGAATGAAAGAGAATTATGCCCCTTCATCGGATCCCGATAACCTGTAGCCCAGCCCCCGAACGGTCTTGATCAAATCGCTGCCGATTTTCTTGCGCAACCGGCCCACAAACACCTCGATTGTGTTTGAATCGCGATCGAAGTCCTGATCATAGAGATGTTCTACCAGTTCGGTTCGCGATACCACCCGATCCTGATGATGGATGAGATAGGCGATAAGGCGGTACTCAAGCGATGTCAGCTTTATGGCCTGCCCGTCCACGGTAACCTTCGCCGCTTTGGTATCAACCATCAACGGTCCGCACGCCAGTTCGCTCGTTGCATGGCCAGCGTTTCGGCGCAACAAGGCGCGAACCCGCGCCAACACTTCTTCCATGTGAAACGGTTTGGAAACATAGTCATCGGCGCCGGCATCAAATCCGGCTACCTTGTCTGACCAGCGGTCCCGGGCAGTTAGGATAAGTACAGGCATCTTCCTGCCCTCACGCCGCCACGATTCAAGAACCGATACACCGTCCATAACCGGAAGCCCGATGTCGAGGATAACGCAATCATACGGCTCCGTATCGCCCAGGAAGTGGCCTTCCTCGCCATCGGTTGCCGCATCCACGACATAACCGGCATCGCCCAATGCTGTGACCAATTGACGGTTAATGTCGGGATCATCCTCAACAACAAGTAGGCGCATCTGAATTCCTCAATGATTTTACCGCTTCAGGACGGCGCCGGTCTGGGCATCAATTACGATTTCCCTCACACGGCCGTTCCCTTTTGTTTTCACAACATACATTGGTGTGCGCCCCTTTGAAAGCCGCACGCCCAGCAGTTTGTCCTGCGGTGCAATGCGTTGGGCAATGCGGGCTGCGCGCGAAGTCCCAATCAATTTTTTGGATGCAATTTTGACAATTTGGGCCGGCTTGGCGCCCACATTTTCAGCACCGGCGTCTAAAACAGGCGTCATCGCATGCGCGGGCAAACCGGTGCACGCCAAAATCGAGGCAAAAAGTATGCTCTTCAACAAATCAACAACTCCAATCTAAAAGAATGTCCGCACCATAACGGCTTCTACCTGAACCAAAAATGAACGAGATAATCCATTGAAAACAACTTGTTACGGCGAATTCTTCTGAAAGCCTGAAGTTCGCGCAAACTGTTCAGAGCACACGCCCCCTGCCGATCACGGGAAGGGTAGCAGAAAAGACGCGGAATGTGATCTTTCAAGTGGTCTTTTTCAACGAATGGGGACGATCAATGTAATAGAGGAAAGAACCAATAAGCGCAGAGGGTTCTGCCTCGCACGCCCAAACCGGGTATTCATCATGGCGGTGGAATTTTGTGGCATTGGACGTTGGATCAGGAAGGCTCCCGTCAAACACCTGCACCAAGATGCCAATCGCGCTTAAAACGCCTGTGCCATCACAACCATGTTTTATTTTTTGCTTCCGGTGAAGTTCTTCGATAGCGCTGGTAACATTTTGGAAGGTTTCACCGCATTCAAGCCGGTTGCGAACGAACCAGGCCAAAGCGATAACGCTTGCCTCCGTTTCGGTAGCTAGCAACTTTGCCAGCGCGTTTGCCAATGAGGTCATGCAGTGAAAATCTGAGATAGTAAGATTATGCTTGAGATACATAGGTATATATTCCTATGTAATGATGGAAAGTCAATACCTTTTTTAAAGGCCAAGTGAACGGATTTTCCAAGCTATTCCCAGGAGCGGCCGAAATTGTTCCGTTTTCTGCGCACTCTTCGAGATTCGCCCCCTGTCACATCATGGCCAGCACCGTCCTTGCGGGCAATTTTTTCAAGGGAGCGCCCACCCACATACCCTGCAACGCCCCATTTCAACAACTCCCACACACCGTCCGGCACTTCGTCCCAGAGCGGAGTAAAGCCGAGCGGTTGAGCCATGAACAGATTTATCACCGGGATGAGAACACCTTACAAAAACAACACGAACATCGCCAGAAACATCAAACAAGAACGCCAGTTTCGCGTCAGCCAGCTTTCGGTTTTGTATTCCGCAAGCACCACATCACGTTGTGACTTTGCGATCTCGGGCTGGGAGGCAATCACTGCACGCCTAATTTCCGCCTTCAGTTTGATTTTCAGATCCGGATCGGGAATGAGCTTGTCGATAATGGAATAAACCGGTCCGTTCACCAGACCAATGAGCGCAGAGAGAAGCATGTTAAATCCCCTCTTCTTTGGATTTTTTCTGTCGTTCGCGCACAATCCAACCAGTCGCCAATGCCGCCAAAACATTCACGAATAAAATGGCCAGCTCGGCTGGCCCTGGGCGTGAACGGCAATGAGCCCGTTTGCGGCGCTCTTTTTTGTTTCCGCCGGCCCTGTCCCGTGCGGCAGCAGCTCTCGGGCGCTGGCGAAAGTGCCGCGCAGAAATTGCGAAATATCTGGCATAAATTTTCCTAGGGTCAAAACTAAATCTCGCGAATGCGGGGAGCCCCCGCTTCACCTGTCAGCATTAGTTCGGTAAGCGCCCAAACAAGCGCATCCAGCCTGTCAGGGCTGGCGCCGGTGTTTCCGGCTGAGGGGTCGAACCCGCACAATTGATCTTCAAGTTGCGCCATCGCGCCAAGGTGCCTGACTTTGCCCCGCTCATAGAGCGCTGCCACCGGTTCTGCGCGCACTTGTTTGCCCCGGCTTGCCCGCACCATTTTCACCGGCACCTTGTCGTCAACCTGGCCGATGACGGCGGTTACCATCTCACCGCCCTGGTTCACTTCTGCAACAATCCTGTCGGCGGCAAGTTTGTGGTAGAGCGCAACCTCGCGCCCGGCCCACTCCATTGGGCGGGCCCGCTCAAGGGTTGCATCTTCCAGCACTACTGCAACGCCGCCTTCGGCAAGCCCTGCGGCGACAATGCCGCAACTGTTGGCAGACTTTCCGCTGGTTGTCGGAGGGTCGACCGCAAACACGATGCGCAAGAATTCCGGCAGCCCATAAATTCTTATCTCTTCGAACTGCTTGCGTTGCCAAAGCGCATCCGGATTGTCCTCAAGCAGCTCGGCATCGAGTTCCTGACGCCCAAGGCTGGTGCCGGCAAACCGTTCAGTAATCGACTTCAAAAATGCCGGCGACAGATTGGCCGCGTTTTCATATGTGCGCGCCTTGCACACAATCGTGCTGTCGGCGGCGAGCAACTTCTTCAATAAAGGTATCGGGCGCGGCGTTGTGGTGACAACCTGGCGGGGCCGGTCGCCAAGGCGCAAGGCAAACTGCAACATGTTCCAGGTAGCGTCTGCATATTTCCATTTACACAGCTCATCACACCAGGCCGCATCGAATTGGGGTCCGCGCAAACCTTCGGGCTCTTCTGCCGAAAATAGCTGCGCCATTGAACCGTTCGGCCATATCAGGCGCTTCAATGAAGCTTCAAACTTTGGCCGTTCATGGTCCCGGAGCACTGCAAGCACACCGGAAACTCCTTCCACCATAACAGCGCGCGCCTCGGCGAATGTCGGGCCAACAAGAGCTATGCGCCTTGCCGCATTTTCACAAAATGTCGAATTTCCGAGCGCCGCCGCCCGCACCCATTCAGCACCGCTTCTGGTTTTACCGGCGCCGCGCCCCCTAATATGAGCCACACCAGCCAGTCGGCTTCATTGCCCAGCACTTCCGGGGGCAATTGATCGTCGCGGGCGTTTGCGATCCATGCATGCCGCACTTCCTCAGACAGTTCAGGACTTAGAAACTCCAGAAGTTCTTGCTTTTCTGGACCTTCTAAACCTGTCAATTTCCCGCGAAAGATCCCGGCATATGTCCTCATCATCGCGGCTCATCCATGAAGGCCGCTGATCGCCTTTGGGGGCAATTTCCTTGTCATTCAGTTTTTCCAGAATTTTCATGATTGCTCCCATGGTTCTTGTATCGCGTTCACGCTCAGCCGCCGTGCGCACCCCAGCACCGGAACGGCCTGCTTCAATTTCATCAAGTGTCTGGTGGGACATGCGCACCATACGTTCACGCAGCACATCAGCGCCGTTGGCAACGGGTGCGCCAGTGCCTGTTTGCGATGCCGGCACGTTGTAAGCGCTTCTTGCGCCAATCCCCGGCGCGGGCATGGCGGTATATAGTCGACGCACTTACTTTGTACCGGCTGGCAAGTTGGGCAATCGTCCATTGCCCGGAAATGTAGTCTGTCTCAATGACAGCCCATCGCTCTGGTGAAAGGTGGCTCACGATTGTCGGAAAAAAACATGCCAGACACTCATTTGGCCGGCGCAGGTGCTGGCCCATTTGTCTGACTGTAGCTCTTTATAGGCAAAACACCGTGACGGTGTCAAGCAAATTTTTCCTATTTCGTTAAAAATATTCTTATCAAGCGTTTTTACTCTTCACCGGCCTGAGGCCAGGAAATGCGCATACCCCATAAATCATCCTGGCAGACATAGGTTTCCGAAACGGTCTTGCCACGCACCGAAATGCCGGCCTCATGCACGGTTTCACTGCTACCCGAGACAAGCGGATGCCACCAGGAAAGCGGCCTGCCCTCGGCGATTTTCCGGTAGGCGCATGTTAAAGGAAGCCACTCAATATCATCAATATTTTCTGGTGCCAGCTCTACGCAATCGTGAACCAGTTCCATGCGCTTCTTGTAGTTCTTGCACTTACATGAGTGAATATCCAGCAGGGCGCATGATGCGAGCGTGTAGAACACCTCGTCCGTATTATCATCCTGCAATTTCACCAGGCAACACCGGCCACAACCATCGCACAGGGATTCCCATTCCTCACGCGTCATCTCCGTGAGAGTCTTGGTTTCCCAAAATGGTTTATTCACTTTACACATCAGGTGAATTTATTTCCGTGTTTATTTTTGCTGCCCAGCGGGAAGAAAGATTTATCGCTCCGTCAGCTTCTGCTATAGAAACGCCACTTGCATTGCAATGGTTGCGTTTGGCGCCCCACAGCCTGTTTTTGCCACAAAAACGTACCATATGTATCGCACAAGGCTCTTGAGGAGAGATTCACAACGTGCAGAAACCAAAGCGCCAAAGCCTATTCTTCCGCGTTTTCACCGCTTTTGATTCGTTTGTAAGCTCGACGGTTTTTGAAGCCTCGGACTTTATCAAGCGCAATTATAGCGCCTATTCGGCGTGGATGGAGCGCTGGCGCATCTGGGGCATCAAGCGGTTTTTTGTGGACATTCTCTCCGACGGAATGGTCCTTGGCATCATTTTGGCCATCACCGTTGCCTATTACGCGTTGCCGCCATTCAGCGGCGAAGGTGATGTATGGAACCGGGGCCGCCAGTATGCTGTAACATTTACAGATGTGAACGGTGAGGTGGTGGGCCAGCGCGGCGTGCGCCAGGACGACGCCATTCCGCTGGCAGAGATACCGCAGCACGTAATAGATGCGGTTCTGGCGACCGAAGATAGCCGCTTTTACCATCATTTCGGTGTCGATGTTCAGGGCACAATGCGTGCCGCGGTTGCCAACGCCCAAGCCAAGACAGTGGTGCAAGGCGGCTCGACGCTAACCCAGCAGCTTGCAAAGAACCTTTTCTTGAGCCCGGAGCGTTCGTTCCGCCGTAAGGCCCATGAAGCCTTTCTCGCGGTCTGGATTGAAGCGCGTCTTACCAAGGATGAAATCCTCAAACTCTATCTCGACCGCTCCTATCTGGGCGGCGGCGCGGTTGGAGTTGAAGCAGCAGCGCAGTTTTATTTCGGCAAATCCATCCGTGATGTGGATTTACAGGAAGCAGCGATGCTGGCAGGCCTGTTCAAGGCGCCGAGCAATTATGCGCCACATATCGATCTTAAGGCGGCCCGCGATCGCGCCAATGTGGTCCTTTACCGGATGCTGGATACTGGCGCCATCAGCCAGGGCGAGCTGTTTGCAGCCAAACGTGCGCCCGCAAGCCCTGCGAAAGACCCAGGCTTCTATAGCCCAGACTACTTTATGGATTGGGCCTATGAAGAAACGCTGGCGGTTCTCAAGCGCCAGGGCATTGAAGGTGAATATGTTATCGAAGTGAAAACTACCATTGATCCCTCACTTCAAAAGCATGCCCAGGAAACCGTCAATAAATACATTGATGAGTTTGGCGAATCCAAACACGTTACCCAAGGCGCACTGGTCACGATGGAGCCGGCTGGTGCGGTCAAAGCCATTGTTGGCGGCCGCGACTACGAGAAAAGCCAGTTTAACCGGGCAACCGACGCCATGCGCCAGCCCGGTTCGGCGTTCAAGCCCTTTGTATATCTAACGGCGCTGCGCAAAGGCTACAAACCCACATCAGTGGTTTATGACAGGCCCATCTCCATCAGAGGCTGGTCGCCGAAAAACTACACCAGGCGCTACCGTGGCCGCGTTCCCATGGTGACGGCCCTTGCCAAATCCATCAACACAATACCCGTTCACCTGGCGCAGGCCTTTGGCCGCCGTTCCATCATCGAAACGGCAAAAGCGGTCGGTTTGGAAAGCGAACTCCGGCCCACCGCATCAATGCCTCTTGGAACCTATGAGGTAACGGTAATGGATATTACCGGTGCCTATGCCACATTTGCCAATGGTGGCCGCCTCTCCAAACCCTATACAATCTTGGAAATCCGTCGCCCCAATGGCGACCTCCTCTATGACCGCAAACGTCATGAAAGCGAAAACTCGGAATTGGTTATCGCACCAAAGAACATTTCCGATCTGAACTATATGCTGAGCCAGGTTGTGCAGGCCGGCACAGCGCGCCGTTCACAGCTTGGGTTCACACCACAGGCCGGCAAAACCGGCACCACCCAAGCCTATCGCGATGCGTGGTTCATTGGATTCACCGCCCACTACGTTACTGGTGTCTGGTATGGAAATGACGACTTCACCAGCACAAAACGCATAACCGGCGGTAATATTCCGGCAATGACCTGGAAAGACGTCATGGTCAAGGCGCTTGAAACCAAGGTGGCCTCACCCCTGATCGGCGTTCCCCTGGATGGCCGCTATGCGAAGTACACCGGGGCTGACGCAGATGTAGAAATTCCATTGGCCGCGCTACCGGTAGGAACCCAGC
>JBPCVY010000250.1:0-8172 GCA_051010055.1 Hyphomicrobiales bacterium
GGCAAAGGACGAATGGCGCACAGCGAAGTTCGACACCGTTCCCGGCGATGAGGAAGAGTTTATCCCGCTTCCTGAGTAGCTTTTATTAGGTATCGTTTGGTGAGATTTTCTCGCCGGCGCGTGGTAGCTTCACCTTCAATTTTTCCCCTGGTCCGAGTGAGAAATTCCTCACCGTGCCAACACCGCCTATCGTGGCGGTTGCGGTATAGGAGCCGGCGCGCAAAATCACCGAGGGCTGTACCGTGTCCGTAATGGTGACAACGGACCCGGCGTGATCAGTGATAACCCAGTGAACCGCATCATTTCCCTCCAGTTCAGGTGCAATGAGCGTCACAACTCCTGCCACATGGTCGAACTCCAAAGCGGAAAGCTTGCCGGGGCGTACATGCGCAACGGCCTCTTTAACCGCATTGGCGCTGCCAAATGTGCTGACAACTTTGTATTTGCCAGCAGCAAGACGCAAGATTGCCCCCTGGTGTTCGGTCCGGCCCACAAGTTCCGGTGCAGCGCCTTGCCGGTCAATCCTGTAGACGAGATGTTCTGCCTGGGCGTTGCTCAACGGCTGTCCGAAAAGCCTGGAAATCATGCGCAAGCCGCCGGCGTTCAAGTTCACGGTCATTTCTGTGACCATATCCTTTGCCACGTCGATGAGGCGCGAGGTGCGCACATTCCCATATTTCAGGCGCACAACATACCGGCCTGGCTTTAGATCGAATTTGGGAGCGCCGAGCGAGACGTCTTCAATCTTCTCCCAATTACCTGAACCTCCGGTTTCAGAAAAGATTGTCCAATCGACCGGGCGTTCAATTTTTCCGCTTTCCGCTGACATGGTCGCGGCCAAATCAATGCCGGAGCGTGTGCTGTCGGGCCGCTTCGTAATCGTAAATTCCGGTTTTGCACCGATTGCTGCGGGCAGCTTTATTGCTGGCTTGTTGAGATCGGTGCGCGCAATTTCAAGGGTATTGACCTTGCCGTGCGCGGCCGAAAAGAGAAGGACCGTCGCGGCGAATGCAGACACAACGGCCCCTGTGCTGTTTAGTGCTGAGTACACTATAGCTCTCTCCGGTTGCTCCGGTCAGCGTCCCCACTTCCCCGTTCCACAACGATAGAATCTCAATTTCCCCGCAGCCTCAAGCAAATCGTTAACTAATGGTTAACAGCGGTCCGATGAGCGCTTCCAAACCGCCGCTAAAGTCTCTAAAAGTGCTCAGCGGTGGGCTCGAAATTGCAAGGTAGATTATGACAAAATTGAATGATTTGAAGGACGCCTTGAGCCTTTTGAAAACGCGGCGCTCGGTGATTGCCAACAATATGTCCGGGCCCGGCCCTTCTGCGGAACAAATCGACGAGCTGTTGGAAATTGCTGCCCGGGTTCCAGACCATGGCAAGCTTTCCCCTTGGCGTTTTATTTTGTTCCGCGAAGGTGCGCGTAAGGCGTTTGGCCGCGTGCTTGCCGCCCGCCAGCAGCTTCTCAATCCGCAACTTGGAGCCGAACTGATTGCTTTTGAAGCGCGGCGTTTTGAACGGGCTGATACGGTTATCGGCGTGGTGTCTTGCGCCAGGCGTCATGAGAAAATACCCGAATGGGAGCAGCAATTGTCAGCCGGCGCGGTTTGCCAGAACCTTCTTATTGCCGCTACAGCCATGGGTTACGCAGCTCAATGGCTGACCGAATGGTATTCATTCGATACGGAAGTTGCCAAGGAGCTCGGTCTGGAGGAACATGAGCGCATGGCCGGATTTATTTACCTTTCCTCTACTGATGTCGAACTTGCAGAGCGTCCGCGCCCGGATGTTGCCTCGCTCACAACCCACTGGACGGGATAGAAATTTTCATGACGCAATTTAAGGGTGTCCTTTTCGACAAGGACGGAACGCTTCTGGATGTTATGCAAACCTGGTTTCCTGTTTATCAAGAAATTCTCAGTGAGTTTCATCCTGGCGATGAGGAAAGAGTCATGAAGTCGCTTGTCGCCGGCGGCTATGACCGTGCAACCCATAATTTCAAAGAAGGCTCAATGCTTGCCGCCGGAACGCCTGATCAGATGGTGGACATTTGGTGGCCGGAGCTTGAAGGGGCCGAACGCGCTAAACGGATTGTTCAAGCAGACAGGCTGTGTACAGAAAAAGGCCTTCGCCATGCGTGCGAAATACTGCCTCTCAAACCCTACTTTGAGGCGCTGCGCACAAGCGGGTACCAGATTGGTATCGCCACTAATGACAATACCCAATCGGCTGTCCAGCAGATGGAAAAGCTTGGCGTGCTGGAACTGATCGATGTCACTATTGGATTTGATGCGGTGGAAAACCCGAAACCGGCAGGCGATATGGTGCATGCCTTTTGCGGACGCATGGGATTGAGCCCGAAAGAAGTTGTTGTGGTTGGCGATAATTCTCACGATATGCATATGGCGCGCGCGGCCGGGGCAGGGATGTCGGTTGCCGTATTGTCAGGAAACTGCAGCCATGAAGACATCTGCCATCTGGCTGATCTCGTAATTGATGACATTGGCGCCCTGGGCGATCATCTTTGAAACAAGTGGAGTATCGAGAACATGTTCTATGATGCGGTGAAGAATAATCACGGGCTTCCGCACGATCCTTTTAAGGCGCTGATTGCGCCGCGCCCGATCGGTTGGATTTCGAGCCTCGATGCCGATGGTGTTGTGAACCTTGCCCCGTACAGCTTTTTCAACGGCATGGCCTCTAATCCCCACTATGTGTGCTTTGGCTCCCAGGGCAGGAAGGACAGCCAATCAAATATTGAGACAACGGGTGAGTTTGTCTGCAATCTGGCGGTGTGGGATTTGCGCGATCAGATGAATGCTACCTCTGCTTCTGTCCCAGCATCAATTGATGAGATGAAAATCGCAGGGCTCACCCCTGCGCCGTGCCAGTTCGTCAAACCGCTACGGGTTGCTGAAAGCCCGGCAGCGTTCGAGTGTGTGCATTTCCAGACCGTTGAGCTTGAAGGCGATGACGGCGGCCCGCACGACTATGCAATCGTCATCGGGAAGGTTTTGGGCGTCCACATAAACGACAATTACATTACCGAGGACGGGCTGTTCGATACGGCAAAGGCCATGCCGATTGCTCGCGGCGGCTACCACGATTACTCCGTCGTCAACAAAGAAAACAGTTTCTCCATGACCCGGCCTGATCTCACCGCAGAGACGTTTGCAGAATAGACTTTCCTAAGAAGCTGCCTTCCGGCGCGGGGCCGATTTTCGCTTGGTGCTGGATTTCTTGCTCGTGGTGGATTTCTTCCGGGCAGGTGACTTGCGGGCAGCGGGTTTTCTTCGTGCCTTTGGTTTGGGGTCATCGCGCTCACCAAACTGTTCGGCCCGGGCGATAATTTTATGCGCCCTCACCAAATGAGGACGATCCACCATTTCGCCGTCAATGGCGATCACACCTGTTCCGGCGGACTTCTCGAAACCTTCCACAATCGCCTGCGC
This sequence comes from Hyphomicrobiales bacterium, assembly GCA_051010055.1. Lineage (GTDB taxonomy): Bacteria > Pseudomonadota > Alphaproteobacteria > Rhizobiales > CAJQND01 > CAJQND01. The sequence continues at coordinate 3,459 of JBPCVY010000250.1, forward strand.
TTTGGCAACGACTGATTTTAGGGGCGTAAAGGCTTCATTGATGATGGGTATTTGGGCGGGGTGTATTGCAAGCTTGCCAGAAAACCCATCACGCAGGGCCTCTTCGCATTCACGCTTTAAGCCTGCGCTGTCCTTGAAATCCACATACACCGTGTCGATTGCATCGAGTTTGGCCGCCGCAGCCCCGGTCAGGCAAAGGGTGCGTGCAAACTCATAAGGCGCAAGAAAGCGACCGTTATCATCGCGGGTTTGGGTAGCGCCAATATCAGCGCTTAAATCTTCTGCTCCCCAGCTTAATGCAATCAACCGGGTCGCCACTTTGCTATAGGACCCTGCGTTGAAAAGAGAAGCTGCAGTCTCCGTCATTATGGCCATCATTTTCACCGTGCCGGTGGTGACGCCAAGCTCGCTTTCCGCACGCACAAGCATCTCGGATGCCTGGCTGGCGTCTGTACCGGATTCACATTTCGGCAGGACAATGCCGTTCGGCCGGCCTGGAATGACCATATCCACATCGCGGAAGGCCTGGCCGTCTCCCAGGGGATTGATTCTGACATATACTTGCGGGCCACTGGCACGCATATCAGCTGTCATTGCTTCCAGCGCATCGCGGGTGATCGCAGAAGCTGCGTTTTTCCGGCCCGGCGCAACGGAATCTTCCAGATCAAGTATGATCACATCAGCGTCGGTTTCGAACGCCTTGACGATTTTACGTTCATCGTCACCTGGAACAAAAAGCAAAGACCGCATCAGCCCAATTCCTCCTCAAGCGCTCAACTGCGCATACGCATAAATGCCTGGCGCCGGCAAATTGCGATCAAAACATCGTCTTGATTGAATCCGCGGTGCTCCAGCTCAACTATCCCGGCATTTGGCCGTGACTTGCTCGCACGTTTGGAAATGATTTCAGTTTCCGCATGGACGGTGTCGCCATGGAAAAGAGGAGCGGGAAAACGCACGTCCGTCATACCCAGATTGGCTATGGTAGTGCCGACAGTTAAATCATTCACCGAAATTCCGACCAGCAATCCCAGTGTGAAGAGCGAGTTCACGAGCGGTTGGCCAAATTCTGTTTCAGTTTCGCAAAAGTGCCGATCAATATGCAAAGGCTGCGGATTGAGCGTCATATTCGAAAAGAGCATGTTGTCCATTTCCGTTACTGTGCGGCGCAGGGAATGTTCATGCACGGCGCCAATCTCAAATTCTTCAAAAAACAATCCAGGCATCGAATTCTCCAGTTTCCGTTCGATCCTTTATGCCAAAGCTCTCGACCGGCGGCAATGACAGCTCTTTGCGTTGGGCGAAATTGTTGCCCTCTGTAGGGTCTTGAGTTGCGCGTCCGAACCAGCTCAACCCATAGGGGAGGAGTGCCTGAGGTGAGTCGCACCATGGAATCCAAATTTTATTAACATCCATCCAGTTCAACTTTCCAATCTGATTCCGGAAAATTTAGTAAAGTATTGAAAAAAAATAATAAATAATCCTATCTCAATTGTGGAGATGTTGTTAACTGTTCATTAAGCGGAGAATCCCTAGGACTCGGATAACGGGAACAAGGAGCGCACGGCTATGTTGAGGAGCTTGATTGACATGACCCACTGCCTCATCGTCGATGGGCGCAAGGAAAGCCGGACACGGGTTGAGGACTTGCTGACACCTTTTGGCTTTGATATCGAACAGGCAGAAAGCAATGAAGAGGCGCTGTCGATTTGCAGTTCGGCAATGCCCGATATGATCTTTCTTTCCGACCAAGCAGGCCCAAGAGACACATTCCGCTTTCTGAAACGGCTCAAGGCTACTGCCCGCCGCCGGGGAGACAGCCCGGTGGTGTTGATGTGTGCAGACAGTGCTGATGAAGAGTTCATTGGTTCGGCTATCTGGAATGGTGCTGCCGATTGCCTTATGCAGCCATTTGATCAAGCCGTTCTGGAAGACAAACTCAAGAGATTCGGTTTTGCATAAAAGCTATGTAATTTCGAAATTCATGATAGCGTTTTTGTATGGACGAATTGAGCGAGCAGGAAATAGACCAATTCAAGCAACGATTGCTGCTTATGAAGGAAGAGCTGTGTGATCTGTTGCACCGGGAGGACGATGAAACCGGCCCGGTGGAACTGGATCAGACATCAGTTGGCAGGCTTTCGCGCATGGATGCATTGCAGCGCCAAGCAATGGCCCAGGAAACCGAACGGCGCAGACACAATGAACTTCTACGCATTGAGGCAGCACTAAAGCGCATTGAAGAGGGAGAGTTTGGATACTGCATCTCCACCGGCGAAACAATTCCCAGCGCCCGTCTTGAGCTTGATCCAGCGGTCGCGACCATTGTTAAATCGCAAAACTGAATTTACGCGCTCACTAACGCCGCAAATAATCCAAAACATGTCTTCAATAGAACGCAGAAAATGATAAATGACGGGGTAAAGCTGCGCGCCACATTTATACTGATGTGGCTTTTTTGAGCTGGAGAATTTTTGATGACAAGCAGTGTCCGGTCCCTTTGGGCGTTGTTGATTGGCGTGGGCATGCTGGCCCTTGGCAATGGATTGCAGGGAACGCTTCTTGGCGTGCGCGCAACGGAGGTGGATTTCGGCGCTACGCTGACCGGTTATGTCATGTCCGGCTACTTTATCGGCGCGCTTATCGGCTCAATTATCACGCCAAGGCTCATTGGTGAAGTTGGGCATATCCGTGTTTTTGCGGCCTTTGCGTCAATCGTGTCGACTGCTGCGCTTTTATATGCGGTGTTTGTAAATCCCTATGCGTGGTTCATTTTCCGGGTGATGACCGGACTGTGCATCGCCGGGCTTTATATTGTTTGTGAGAGTTGGCTGAACTCAATTTCAACCACCGAGGATCGTGGCAAAATCCTGTCGATCTATATGACCATCACATTCTCAGCGATGGGTTGTGGGCAGTTTCTGCTCAATGTTGCTGCACCAGGCGGCTTCATTTTGTTTATTCTGGTGTCGGTGCTGGTATCGGTTTCCCTTGTGCCGATGACGCTGGTGAAGTCGAAAACCCCTGAGTTCGATAAACCGCGCCCGGTGGCCATCGTCGACATATATAAAAGCTCTCCGCTTGCGGTTACAGGTTGTGTGCTGAACGGTTTGGGACAAAGTGCATTCTTCAGCCTTGGGGCGGTGTACGGCGCAAAAATCGGCATGTCGATTGCGCAGGTTTCCTGGCTGATGGCGGTGCCCATGCTCGGCGTGATCGTCTCACAATACCCAATCGGGATGATTTCAGATCGCTATGACAGGCGCTGGGTCATGATTGTTATCTCAGCTCTTACCGCCCTGGTTGCGGCGGCCTGCTTGTTCCAGGAACAGTACTCGGTATTCGTGATGATTGGGCTTTTTGGCGTGTTTGGCGCTCTATCTCTACCGCTCTATTCCCTCGCTTTGGCGCACGCCAATGACTATCTGGAATATGACCAGATGCTCGGGGCTGCCGGTAAACTTGTGCTGCTGTTTGGTATTGGCGCAACGATAGGGCCAATGGTTGCCGGCCAGATGATTGATGTGTTCGGCAGCCAGGGCTTCTTTATCTTCATGATTGCGGTCTACGGCCTGATTGCAACATTCGCCCTTTACCGGACAACGCGCCGTGCGCCGGTGCCGCTGGATGAGCAGGGGGATTTTATGCTTGTTTCACCGCGTACAACCCCGCTTGCAGCGGCTGTACTTGCAGACGAGGCGGCGGACGAAAGCAAACCGGAAGAACAAGAACCAGCAGCTACCTGACTTTGCCCGTCATATTCGTTCGCGAAAAAAGGGTATCGTGGTGAACGATTCGTTAAGGATCAACTGGCATTTTTAATTTGTACTCCGGTGCATGATCTACCGCGTCCGGAGAAAAAATTAATTCTTCGAGGTCATTCATGGCGAAACCTGCGCGCGTTGCACCCGATTTGAAGACACTCAATGCTGCCGTTGAACACAGTTCGCCCACTACCCGTATAAAAGCGGTGCAAGCACTTGCAGCCTACTACAAATCCAATGCCCTTGAAGAAGAAGCGAAATCGAAAACAGATGAGCTTCTCTTGATGCTCGCTGTGGACAAGGAAGTGTCTGTGCGCCATGCCCTTGCGCAGGAATTCACGAAGATCAAAGCCATTTCACCTGATCTTGTCTTTTCGATCGCCTCTGACATTGATGATTTGGCGCTGCCATTTCTTGCCGGCAGCCGGGCCATAACCTCGCGCATGAGTGCTGCAATTGCCAAGGTTGGCGATGAGCCGCGCCGTGCCGCCATTGCCCGCCGCACGGACCTGACCAAGGAAACCATTGAGTTTATCCTGCGTGAAGGCGGCGCGAAGTCTATTGTCCAGTTGCTTTCCAACGGGCGGGTGCGTTTTGCCGCGGCGCAATTTGAAGCAATTTTGGAAACACATGGTGATGAGCGGCCGGTGCTTGACGCCCTTGTGCGCCGGCCCGATTTGCCAACCCACCTGAAAGTCATGATGGCCAAGCAGGTTTCCCGGGAAATGCGGCGCAGGCTGAACGGCGCAGAAGAAGATGTGCTGAAGCGCTCCGAAAAGAAAATTATCAAGGCCGAAGAAATTGCGCTGCTACGCATCGCGGCCGGGACCAAAAAAAGCGAACTTGCCCATCTCGTTGCTTACCTTGTGGAACGCAAGCAGCTAACGCCGTCGCTGCTTTTGCGCGCAGCTTGCATGGGTGAAATGGAACTGGTTGTAGAGGCGCTTGCC
>JBPCVY010000251.1:0-4978 GCA_051010055.1 Hyphomicrobiales bacterium
CGCTCGAGCCAGTTGCGGAACCCGTTGTCTGCCCATGCCTTGGCCACAACCCTGGCGCCATTGCGCGGGCCAATCTTGTTTTCATAGGTGTCAACGATGACATCGAGCGCAGCCGGGGCCACATAACCTTTTTCAACCAGAAGTGATTCCAGCGCCCGCACCCGCAATGCTGTGTCAGACAGCTCGGAAAATTCGTGGTCGTGATCGTGTTTACTTGCCATGGCTGACATGTTTGTCATTTGTGAAAGGATGAAACAAAGTATAGCCAGCAAGTGAGTGCTGTGAAAACAAAAATCTGGGGTGGACTTATGGGTGTGAAATTTTCCGGAGTTAAAGCATGTGTATTCGATGCTTATGGAACATTGTTTGATGTTCATGCGCCGGTTGGGCGTGTGGCTTCGAAAATCGGTCCCAATGCCGATGATGTTTCAAAATTATGGCGGCAAAAACAGCTGGAATATACCTGGCTCCGCAGCCTCATGGGCGCCCATGCTCCGTTCTGGCAGATAACGACCGAATCCCTAGACTACGCGCTTGCCTTCTTCAACATCTCCGATGAAGCGCTGCGCGAAGAACTGCGCGAGCTTTATTTCAAGCTCGATGCCTATGAGGATGCGCGTGACTGCCTTGGCCGCTTGAAAGAGGCCGGTTTCACAACCGCAATTCTTTCAAATGGTAGTCCGGACATGCTGGAAGGCGCTGTTTCCTCATCCGGATTGGATAAAGTTCTGGACCATGTGATTTCGGTGGAAGATGTGGGAATCTACAAGCCGGATTCGCGGGTTTATCAGCTTGCCGTGGAGCGCACCGATGTCAGCGCGCCTTCAGAAATATGTTTTGTTTCCGCCAATCCATGGGATGCACAGGCAGGAGCCCACTTCGGTTACCAGGTGGCGCGCATCAACAGGTTCGGCCTGGCTGATGACAATATTCCAGGCAAGCCCGCCACGCTTTTGTCAAGCCTCTCTGAGTTGCCAGACATTGTGAACTAGGCGCTGAGTGCCGTGGTGGCGGTAAGGCCCGTCCGGGCGTGAAAGCGTGCGCGTACAGCGTCACCAAACGCTTCGAAAATTTTCACAGAATCCGGATTTTCCTTGGCCCGGTATTCCGGGTGCCACTGCACCGAAAGATTAAAGCCTCGTGCGCCGGTTACCGTAACAGCCTCAATGGTTCCATCCTCTGCGGTGGCCTCCACGGTTAATCCATCCGCCAGCCTTGCAATTGCCTGGCGGTGCACTGTGTTCACCATGATTTCTTCAGCGCCGAGGATTTTGTACAGCGTACTGCCGGCGACAATTGATATTGGATGCTTGGGCTCGTAGCGTTCCGCCACTGTTTCGCCAAGGCCGCGATGCTCGTGCCGGCCGGGCAGCTCCTGAATTTCAGTATCCACTGTGCCGCCCATGACAACGTTTAACTCCTGATGACCGCGGCAAATGCAAAAAAGCGGAACTTCCTTTTTCAGCGCCAGCTCGATAAGCGGGAATGTCGTGGCGTCACGATGTAAATCATATGGTTCATGTGCTTCGGTAGGGGTTTCACCAAACAGATGCGGATGAACGTTTGCCGGCGAGCCTGTAATTACAAGTCCATCAAGGCTGTCTATCAGGTCCGCAAGGTCCAAATCGCAGCCCATTGAAGGAATCAAAAGGGGATGGGCTTTGGAGACTTCTGAAACCGCGCGGGCGTACTTGTCTCCAAGCTTGTGAAACAAGAGGCCGTCGGATTCCAGAGTATCCGCGGGCAAACCGACAAAAGGAAGCTTCATACCGTTCTCTCGAAAACATCAACATGGAGAAGAATTAATCCTTTTCATAAAGGAATTTAACCGGATTGGCCAACAACAGGTTTGCTCTTTTGTCCGGGTTTGCTATTAAACACATATACGCAGGGGCTGATAACCTGTGGCAAGTAAGTGCAGTGGGGTTTTAGGGAGGAACAACACACCGTCACAATATGCCAAATGCGGGAACGGATGGCGCAGACCGCGCGCATCGTCCATTTATTTCGCGGGCCCTTATTGTTGCATGTGTTTCTGTTTGCCGTGAAATTCTCTTTCCGCACCGGCGGGTGCGCGCTTTGCCAGACAGCTTTTGCAAACAACTCACCTGCTGTCCGGGAATCCGGGTGGCTTTTGTAAAGGGCTATTGCAAGAGCAGTTAGGGCCCGAATTTTGAAAGGGAGAACCACGAATGGACCGTCGTTCATTTATCAAAAAAGCCGGTGTTGCAGCTGGCGCAACCGCAGCGACTGCGGGGCTTGCCACTCCGGCAATCACCCAGGAGCGCAAAGACATGGTGGTTGTTTCCACCTGGCCGCGTGACTTTCCTGGTCTTGGTACCGGCGCTCAGCGTTTGGCAAAAAACATTGCTGACCTGACCGAAGGCCGTATCAACGTTCAGTACTTCTCGGCAGGCGAGCGTGTTGGCGCATTTGACAGCTTCGACGAAGTGGCATCTGGTAACGCACAAGCTTACCACGCTGCCGATTACTACTGGAAAGGCAAGCACCCTGCCTGGGCATATTTCACGTCTGTGCCGTTTGGCCTCACCCACACTGAACACGACGCCTGGATCAACCATATGGGCGGCCAGGCCCTTTGGGATGAAACAGCGGGCGAGTTTGGTCTGAAGTGCATTAAGGCAGGTTCTACCGGCGTGCAGATGGGCGGCTGGTTCAATAAGGAAATCGATTCTGCTGAGGACCTCAAAGGTCTGAAAATGCGTATCCCGGGCCTTGGCGGTGACGTTATGGCCAAGCTTGGCGCCTCTCCGGTTTCATTGCCTGGTGGTCAGATATACGAAAACCTTGTTTCCGGTGCGATTGACGCTACCGAATGGGTTGGCCCCTGGAACGACTACTTCATGAAGTTCTATGAAGCGGCCAAGTACTACTACTATCCTGGCATGCATGAAGCAGGTTCCACGCTTTCATTTGGCATGAACAAAGCTTGGTGGGATGGTCTTTCAAACACCGACAAGCTAATTATCGAGGCTGCTTGCGGCAACGAACACCAGATTTCCATGTCGGAGTACAACGCCAATAACGGTACGTTCCTTGCCAAGCTCTTGAAAGAGCATGGTGTGGAGCTGCGTGAATTCTCCGATGAAATCTATGACAGCTTCGGTGAAGCGGCAGCGGCAGTGTTTGAGGAAACTGTTTCTCACTCTGACCTGGCGAAGCGCACGCATGAAAGCTTTGCTGCAGCCCGTGCTGATGTTGGTGGCTGGATGAAGCTTTCTGATGCAGCCTACTACGCCCAGCGTAACCGGGTGTTGGGACTGTAATTGTCAGCTGACTAAACACGAAATGGGGACGGGGTTTCGAACCCCGTCCCAAATATCAGGGGCCACATGAATGACCGCTGCCGATCAAGCGAACTCTACAGATCTGGCATATGCACCTGGCGAAGCCACTCCAGCTGTTCTCGGATTGCGAATACTGTCCTGGGCCATTGTGGTCGGCACATTTGTTTTCTTGATCAATAACTACCTCATCTACTGGCAGGGCTGGCCGGGAACCCCACCGATTTTTAAAGGCGATGATGCTTCTACGAAAGCTTGGGTGCAGCTTCTGCTTTACGTGGCCTGTATTGTTGGGCCCGCCATGTATGTGTTCAGAACCCGCGAGCGCTCCATGCGCCAGGACAGCGCGGTCATGAACGATATCGTCACCTATATCATCCGGGCTTCGTTCTGGTCGGTTCTGCTGGTTGGGCTTGCAGATATGGTGATTTCCTTTCTGCGGGTGGAGGGCTTGCTTGCAAGTGTTGTCGGCGAGGACCTGACAACTAAACTTGGTCGCTCCCAATTCCGCGGCACCTATGTGCATATGCCGTTGATGGGGCTTTCTCTCATCATCGCAGCATTCACAAAAACACTCGGATTTACGTGGCTGGCGTTGCTTGTGGTGGTGGCTGAACTGCAAATTGTGGTCGCCCGCTTTATTTTCTCGTACGAGCAAGCTTTCATGGGCGATCTGGTGCGGTTCTGGTACGCCGCGCTTTTCCTGTTTGCCAGCGCTTACACTCTTTATGAGGAAGGGCATGTGCGCGTTGACGTGCTCTACACAAGGTTCAGCAATAAAACCAAGGGCCTGATGAACGCGTTAGGCTCATTACTTCTGGGCATCTCCCTATGTGTCGTCATCCTTGGTGTTGGCATGGGCAGTAAGTCCAGTATCATCAACGCCCCGTTGTTGAATTTCGAAGTTTCACAATCTGGCTTTGGCATGTATGTCAAATACATGATGGCCGGGTTCCTCGCCATTTTCGCGATTTCCATGATGGTCCAATTCGCAGGCTACCTGCTCGAAGGCGCCGCCGATTACCGCGGCGACAAGGGCGCGCGCGAGCATGACGCTGAAATAATTCACTAGGGTTTCAAAGGATGGAATTGTTTTTTCTAGCGCTGCTCGTAATCCTGATGGCCACAGCACTTGGTTCAGGCTATCCGGTCGCGTTCGCGTTGCCTGGCTCTGCCATTATCACAATCGGCCTTGCCGCCCTTGCCGGTTTTCTGTTCGCCGGTGATTCAAGCGCTTACTTTGCCCAAGGCAGCCCCTTTCAATGGCTAAGCGCCGGGGTGACAAATTTTCGAGGCGTCTATTGGGAGGTTGAGCGAGATACGCTCATAGCCATTCCGTTGTTCGTCTTCATGGGCATCATGCTGCAGCGTTCGAAGATCGCTGAAGACCTTCTTGTGACTATGGCGCAATTGTTCGGCCCGGTGCCGGGCGGCCTTGGCATTTCCGTGGTCTTTGTGGGTGCATTGCTTGCTGCAACTACCGGCATTGTTGGCGCAACCGTTGTTGCCATGGGTCTTATTTCCCTGCCGGCAATGCTGCGCAACAACTACTCCAAAGCTCTTGCGACAGGCACGATTGCGGCGTCGGGCACATTGGGGCAAATCATCCCGCCATCAATCGTGCTTATTATTCTTGCCGACCAGTTGGCGAGCGCTGTCGACCAGGCATCAAC
>JBPCVY010000252.1:0-4377 GCA_051010055.1 Hyphomicrobiales bacterium
GCACGACACTGCTATCAAGCGGCTCGCCGACGCCGGCGGCGTGGGAGCGGACAATATTTTCCTGCAGATGCGCCAAATCATCAGCTTCTATGCTCTGGTTGGCCAGCTTGCCAAAGCCGGTATTCACCCCATAGATGGCATCGCCGCTTTTGAGCATTTCAATGATTGTGGCATGGCCCGCCTCAACCCGGTTCGTGGCGTCTGCGCTTATCTCCACCTTGATGGGTCCATCAAGTGCGGCCTGAAAATCATCCAGTTCCAAGGGGGCATCTGTTATTGAAATTGTCACCATTGGCTAAGCTCCAGCCTTTTCCTTGAGCCGCGCAAGTGTTTTGCGGAAGCGATTGAGGATAGCGTCTTCGTTCGGGTGCCGGCGGTTCTGGATGATATGCCGACCGCCTGCAATCACATCGCGCACGCACTCATTGCCGCCGGAGAAAATCCAGCTGTCCAGAAGCTCGTCGCGTTTGCGCCCGGCAAGGGCCGGGTGAGGCGTATCCAGAACGACGATGTCTGCCTGAAACCCAGTGCTGAGCGCACCTGTCTTGCGGTTGATCGCCTGCGCGCCGCCGCGCAGCGTTCTGTCTAAAAGCGATCGGCCCGTTGAAAGGCCCGGCCCGTCAGCCAAAACGTTCCGGGCTCTGTCGCGCAGGCGCTGGGAATATTCAAGCATGCGCAAATCTTCCGCCGGTGACACGCTGATATGGCTGTCTGAGCCAATGGCAATTTTGCCACCAGCTTCAAGAAATGCGTTCGCCGGGAAAATGCCATCACCAAGGTTGGCCTCCGTCGTCGGGCAAAGGCCAGCTACAGCACCGGAGGCGGCAAGGCCTGCAACTTCATGGTAGTCCAAGTGTGTGGCGTGGATAGCGCACCAGCGCGCATCGACCTCATAAGTTTCAAGAAGGTGGGCAACAGGCCGCTTGCCGCACCAGCTGAGACAATCCTCCACTTCTTTCATTTGCTCGGCAATATGAATGTGGATGGGGGCATCAGGTGCAATTTTGATAAGGCCCGCGATAACGTCCTTCAGCAGTTCCTCATCAACCGCGCGCAGGGAATGAGGGGCAATGCCGAAGTTTTGTTGGGGTGAGCCTTGCGTTTCTGCGGCAAGACGTTCGACAATTTGCAGGAAACTCTCAGCAGAATTGATGAACCGTTTCTGGCCATCCACCGGAGGTTTTGCCCCAAAACCGCCGAACGCGTACAAGACGGGCAGGGCGGTGAACCCAATGGAGACTTCCCGCGCAGCGCTGAGGCAGGCCAACGTCATCTCGGCAGGCTCTGCATAGTTTGCGCCATCCCGGTTATGGTGCAGGTATTGGAACTCGCCAACGGAGGTGAAGCCGGACTTCAGCATTTCCACATAAAGCTGGGCGGCAATTGCCTGAAGGTCTTCTGGCGTCATGTTTCCCAGATAGGCATACATCGCATCGCGCCATGTCCAGAAACTGTCGGCGCCAGGCCCGGCGCGTTCCGTCAGTCCGGTTATAGCGCGCTGATGGGCATGTGAGTGCACATTTGCAATTCCGGCAACGGCGGCTCCGGAAATTTGGACAGCACCCGCGCCGGAAGCACCGGCTTGCGCTTCAGAAATAAAGCCGTCCGGTGCAACTGTTATCCTCACATCTTCTGCCCAGCCGTCCGGCAACAATGCGGATGAAAAAAACAGGGTGCTTGAGTTCATCGGCAGATATTAGTATATACAAGTTTATATAACATCATCTTTTTCATAGTTTGAAAACACCCCCGATTTCTACCATTTTTATCCCAGAAAACTGGGATTAATTGTAACTTTTTTATACCCCATCTTGTACATCACTGTAACTGTACATTTCACCAAATAAAGCCTATACTGCTGAAAGAAAGTGGAAAGAACAGCATCGGGGTAAACTAACTCTGACGCCCGCAAGTGTGACTATGAGCAACTCCAAAGTATCACCGAAGCGCCAGGCGCGGCAACTTGTGAAAGAGGCTTTAGCAACAGGCGTGCGTGGGAATGCCCGCTCATACTTGAAAATGGCGCTTGATGAATTGGAAGGGCGCGGTGCGAAGGAACTAACCGCCCTCGAATACCAGAACTTGGAAAACGGCAAGGTCATGCTCGATCCGAAACGGGCCGGCCTTGTCATGCGTGCCGGTAAGCGATCCGGCAAACGCTGGATCTTTCGTTACCGCGATCCGAACCAGGACAACAAGCAGGTCGAGTATCAGTTTGGCAAGTTCCCTGAAATGTCAGTTTCGGAAGCCCGCGATGTTTGGCTTCAACTGCGGCAGATGAAGAACGAAGGCCGATCACCACGTACGGGTGGCGGAGCAGGCCCGGCGCTTACCATGCGGCAACTTGTGAGAGTTTATTTAGACGAATACTGCGCAAAGCAAACCCGTGACAGCACCTATCGCCAAACTAAGGGTTGCTTTGACCGACACGTTTTACCCCACTATGGCGATGTGCCCGCTTTGAAGTTCGGACGCGACGAGGCAAAAGCGGTTGTGAACAAGCTCGTTAAGGCTGGCAAACCCCGCCAGGCGATCCGCGTTAAATCTGCAATCCGAACATTGTTCACCGTCGCATGTAAGTCTTCTTACGAGTGGTTGCCCCCGGATCACCAAAACCCGGTCTTCAATATCGATGTGCAATGCGCCACACCGAAGCGAGAACCCGTCAAACCCGATACATTGCGCCAGTATCTGCATGGGCTTGAGGAGCTTGGCACGCCAGGCGAAGTGTTGCGGTTTCAGTTGGAAACCTTCGCACGCATTTCCGAAGTTACGGGGATGCCTTGGGATGAATTAGATCTTGATGCTGGCATTTGGTATTTGCCCGGCGAACGATCAAAGAACCACCTTGCGCACAAGGTAATGTTGTCCCGTCAATCACTGTCGCGGCTGCGAGAAATACGCGCCACGAGCGACAGCTCGTACGTATTCCCAGCGGCTCGTAATCCCAATAGGCCGATAAGTTCAGAAGTGGTTATGAACGCTTTGAACGCTGCGCGAAAACGTGAGGTTATTCCCCAACATTACACAAGTCACCTTTCCCGCCATGCCGGGCTGACTTGGATAGCGGAACAAGGACAAGGGCGGGACCTACGTGACCGTTTGACCAATCATAAGCCCCCGACCAATGGCACCGACCACATATACAATGCCGCCCAACTTGATGAACCAGCGCGTGCTTGGACGCAGAAATGGTGTGACTATCTAATAGGGTTGGAAGTTGAGAACGTGGTGCAGATAGCGGAGCGTAACCATGCCGGATAAGACTGGCGAAATGGTGAAGCTGCGCGAAGAGAATAAGGAGCTAAAGGCGCTAGCGCTTGCGCAGGGTGTGATGATCGATGATCTGTTGCGGCGCTACATGGAGTTGATTGATCTAGCGCGAGGCGATATTCGAGAAAACCGCGCATGGCTTGCGAAGATGCGAAAGACGGTAGAAGCCAACAAGGCCAAGGTGGCCAAAAGTACAAGCCGTGCCAGGGCCGTCAGCAGCGAGCGTCATACGCGCGCCAATCAGAAAGCTCATGAGCTGTGGCCGAAATGGCGGGACAGTGGCCTAACAAAGCAGAACGCTATACATGAATTGAAGCATGAACTTGATGAATGGGCCAATGCACATAATGAGGGTGTTTCGAAATCGGAAGCCACGCTTCATAGAATTTGCAAGAAAAAGAAATGACGCGCTGAACAGAGCTTCATTCTTTTAATACGCGCTGGACAGCGCGAAACGAGAAAACATTTTAATTTTCAGCTACTTAACATTTACGCTTGTCGACAATCTGAAACAGATTGGAACCGGCAAGCATGACCGTAACCACACAACCAGACCTCTCGATTGACACCGCCGCCGAAGCTATGGCCGTCAGTCGCGTCACAATCTATCGCCTGATCGAAACTGGCGATCTAGACGCCTACAAGGTGCGCAAATCAACACGGATTACCCGCGAGAGCTTTGACCGTTTCAAGGTGTCCAACGCGTATGGCGCCGGCAATAAGCGGGCAACCCCAACCATTCTGAATGGCGTCACAATAAGTCCAGACGCCGCTTAACCTGATAGGTGGCGGGCGCACCAGGCGCACCCCTGCCGCTTTTGATCAACCAGCGCCGATCGGAGAACCCGAAATGTCTATAAATGAATACGTACTCTCAAAAGAAGATCGCGATCAAATGGCCGCCATGACTATGAATAAACGCCTTGAAGAAGGCATGATCGTTGAAAACTTCGTAATTTATGTAATGAGTTGCCGGCCTGACTTTGCTGATGAAATCGCCCGAATGTTCAGCAGATGTTACTGGAAAATCGATCCTCCCAAAAAAGAGCAAGATGCGGCTTGATCAGAACCGCGGTTTTTCAGCCGCTTGCAGCAATGGCTGCC
>JBPCVY010000253.1:0-5311 GCA_051010055.1 Hyphomicrobiales bacterium
GGTATCACCACAACATCCATGCCGTTCTTAAGCTTGTGCTTGAAAACCTTCTCATCACTAGCATTGGCTGCCAGTGACAAAGCTGTGAACACGAATGCCGCAAAAAGAGCGGTCAAAGCGTGGGCAAATTTGGGTGTTCTCACGTTACTACCTGCCATTTTCCAGACATTTTGGATGCAATATGGTCGAGCGCTGCGCAACGAGCAAATTAAATATTGGTAACAGCGCCAATAGCGCTGGTGCCCGCATGCCACTTTCCAGCACGCCGCGAGCAACCCATCATTACGCGAAAAATCAATCGAACAGATTACCGATATTAAACACCGATCCGTAGTTCGGGTTCTCGACCTTCTTGGCTTCTTTGTACTTTTGCCGCAATTCCTCGATCAGCTGCGCCTCAGATTTCGGCGAGCCGTCTGGATTGGTTTTCGAAATGCCATACTTGGCGTAAACGTCGTTTGCGGCAACCGGCGGCGTTGCAGGCTGGTTTACGGCGGCCTGCGTATTTGCCGGCTCCAGAGACTGCGGCTGAGATGAACTAGCTGCAGCAGTTTTATTGTGGTCCGGTTCAGGCTGCGCATATGTCGTTCCGCTCGGCGGATTGTTCAGGCCGCTTGATTGCATGCTGGACGTTGCCTGCTGTGCGTAAGGATTAGGCGTTCCGGTTTTCTTGGTGCTGTCCGGCGGTGGACGCAGGGTCAAATCAGGCGGTACCGAAAGCGCCTGATGGGTGCGCACCACGCGCTCATCAGGAACGTCTTTTGACATGCCAAGTGTCTTGGAAACCGAATTCGATCCAGAGCATCCCGCAACGCCAACGGCGAACATGGTCAGGGTTGCTAATGTTGCAACTTTCGACAAGGTCTTTCTTCCCTATCAACTTGTCCGACGCAAAATAAGTAACGTCCGCGAAGGCTCAAATTTTGTTAGCGGATCGCTACGCTCTTATTGCGGCGGAACAATGACAAAATCCTTAACCACAGGACAAGTCAGCCTTCCCCCTTATCCAGAAAAGAATCATACAGGAGACCGGCAACGCCCGCAACTATGGCCACATCCGCCAAGTTGAAAACATACCAGCTGAAGCCAAAACCATGAAATGCGAAGAAATCTGCCACCGCGCCATGAATTACCCGGTCCAGGGCGTTCGACACGGCCCCGCCAATGAGCAATCCCAGGCATAGGGCAACCAGGAGCCGGGTCGCCCTGAACAGCCAGACACATAAAAATACCGTGATCGCGAGCGCCAAAGTCACCAGCGCCCACTTTCCAAGGGCGGTACTCTGGCTGAACCAGCCATAGGAAATGCCCCTGTTCCAAGCCAGAACAAGGTCCAGGAATGGCGCCACCTTGAAGGGCTGCTTTTCGGCAATCGCGAACGGGCCGAGCATCCACCATTTGTGGGCCTGATCTACGGCCACGGTGAAAAGGGCAATAATCAGGCCCGTTACCCGCAAATTTGCGGCTGTGGGTTTATGGGCAGACTTGCTCACTCAGCGGCCGCGCGCGCGTCCCACTGGCGAACGACAGCCGCATCGCGGGCGGAAAGCTCCGGATAGTCAGCATCAGAGCCCACATCGGGAAGAATTTTCCACGACCGGCCACATTTGCTCCCCTCGGCCAAATGCGGAACCACCGCAACGCCCGGCACATCTGCCTGACGGAATGCCTCATCAGGGCCTTCGCCTGGAAGAATGCTGATTTGAGAGGTGATGGCAATTTCGGCGAAGTCGAGCTCTTCGATCAGGGCGCGCAATTCATCATCGGCAATATAAACCTTCGGGGCTGCCTCCAGCGATGAACCGACACGCTTTTCACGGCGTTCGATTTCCAGTGCACCCGTCACCGCCCGTCGCACAGCCCGCACCCGGGCCCATTTTTCGCTCAATGCATCATCTTTCCACGATGCCGGAAGGTCCGGGAACTGGCGCAAATGCACCGAGGATTCCCCGCCCGTCTGGCCGGAAAGCCAAACCTCTTCCATGGTGAACGGCAAGAGCGGGGCAAGCCAGGCGGTAAGAGTTGAGAACAGCTCAGCCAGCACCGTGCGGCAAGCGCGCCGTTTCATGCTGTCGGGCGCATCGCAATAAAGGCTGTCTTTGCGGATATCGAAATAGATGGCAGAAAGCTCAACGGTGCAGAAATTGAACAGGCGGGCAAAGATGCGCTTGAAATTATAGTCCGCATAGCCTTTGCGCACGATCTGATCGAGTTCATAGAGCCGGTGCAGCACATAGCGCTCAAGCTCCGGCATATCGGCAAGGTCAACGCGCTCAGCCTCGCTGAATCCCGAAAGATTGCCCAGCATGAAGCGCATGGTGTTGCGCAATTTGCGGTAGGCGTCAGCGTTGGTCTTGACGATTTCCGGGCCAATGCGAAGGTCTTCAGCATAATCAGAAGACACCACCCATAAACGCAGAATATCTGCCCCGAATTGGGCAATCACGTCCTGAGGCCTCGTCTGGTTATTCAGCGACTTCGACATTTTGCGGCCATCTTCAGCCATCACGAAGCCATGGGTCAGCACTTCATCGTATGGCGCGCGGCCACGGGTACCACAACTTTCCAGAAGCGATGAATGGAACCAACCGCGATGCTGGTCGGTGCCTTCCAGATACATCACCTTGTCTTTGCCGCCGGCAAAAGGCCGGTTCGGGCTCAAATCCTCGCGCCCTTCAAGCACGAACGCGTGTGTTGAACCGGAATCAAACCAGACATCGAGAATGTCGGTGACCATTTCCCATTGGTCGAGATCATGTTCATTGCCCAGAAAGCGTTCCTTGGCCCCGGCGGCGAACCAGGCATCAGCCCCTTCATTTTCAAAGGCTTCGGCAATGCGCTCATTAACCGCCTCATTCTGCAGAACCTCGCCGGCTTCGTTGACGAAAACCGTGATTGGAACGCCCCAGGCGCGCTGACGAGACAAAACCCAATCAGGCCTGCCCTCAATCATCGAATGCAGGCGCGCCTGGCCGGATTTCGGCACAAACCGGGTCTCATCAATAGCCTTCAGCGAGCGGGTTCTGAGCGTGGTGCCGTCATTCAGTTCCTTGTCCATATAGACGAACCATTGCGGCGTATTGCGGAAGATAATGGGTTTCTTGGAACGCCAGGAATGGGGGTATTCATGCTTCAGCCGCCCGCGGGCAAACAGTTTTTCAGCCCCGATCAGAGCGGTGATGACCGCCTGGTTGGCATCGCCCTTCTTGCCCTTGTCGGTGATTACCTGCTTACCTACAAAGCCCGGTGCATCGCCGGTGAAATAGCCGCCATCGTCGACAGTGAAGGGGATAGCGCTGTCAATGCCGAGCGCTTCGATTTCACGGCGCTTGGCAACCCAGTTTTCAAAGTCTTCGCGTCCGTGGCCAGGAGCAGTGTGAACAAAGCCGGTTCCAGCTTCGTCCGTTACATGGTCTCCCTGAAGCATGGGCACAAGGAACTGGTAGCCACCAAGCCCTGCGTCCCGCAGCGGGTGGTGCAACACCATGCCTTTGAGGTCACTGTTTGCCACGTCCGACACGCGGTTGAACGTAACTTTTGCTTTTGCCGCGCACTCATCTGCCAGGGCATCGGCAAAAACGAACCTTTCACCTGGTTGCGGGCCGAAATCATTTTCCGCCGATGTCACCTCAAACAGGCCATAGCTGATTTTTTCCGAATAACATACACACCGGTTGCCAGGGATGGTCCAGGGCGTGGTGGTCCAGATGACAACGTTTGCACCAAGCAGAGCCTCCGGTCCGGTAACGACGGGAAACTTCACCCAGATGGTATCGGACTCATAGTCGTGATACTCGATCTCAGCTTCCGCCAGGGCGGTTTGTTCCACCACCGACCACATGATAGGTTTTGAACCCCGGTAAAGCTGTCCGGACATGGAGAATTTCATCAACTCGCGGGCGATTTGTGCTTCTGCCCCATAGGCCATGGTGGTGTAGGGATTGTCCCAATCGCCCTCAACGCCCAGGCGCTTGAACTCCTCGCGCTGAACATCGATCCAGTGGTCGGCGAACTCACGGCATTCTTTCCGGAACTCGTTGACCGGCACCTCGTCCTTGTTCTTGCCCTTGGCGCGGTACTGTTCCTCGATTTTCCATTCGATGGGCAGGCCATGGCAATCCCAGCCCGGCACATAGTTGGAATCAAAACCCGTCATCTGTTTGGAGCGGGTGACAACATCTTTCAGGATCTTGTTGAGCGCGTGGCCGATATGCAGGTGCCCGTTGGCATAAGGAGGGCCATCATGCAGGATGAACTTAGTGCGCCCATTGGCGTCTTCGCGCATGCGCTCGTAAATGCCAATTTTTTCCCAATGGGCAAGAAATTCGGGCTCGCGCTTTGGCAAGCCGGCCTTCATCGGAAAATCGGTCTTTGGCAGTAACAAAGTCTCGCGGTAATCGCGGCCTGTGCCGGTTTCACGTTCGCTCATGATCTTTTGACTTTTGAATCGATAAGAATTGGCGGCGGTTCTAGATCATAATGAGGCTTTAGGAAAGTAAAGAGTGCCATCTGCAACCGCTTGCCCCAATGGAAACTCCGCCATGGGATCGGATTTTTCCAGATTTGCAAGCACACGTTCTATTTCCGAACAGTCCGATCTCATCTGATCGACCAAATCGGTCACATGCTCATATTTGCGGTCAGGGCGGATGAAGCCGGAAAATTCAACCGCCAGCCTGCGGCCATATAGATCGCCCTTAAATCCGAGCAAATGGACTTCCAAAACAGTGCCATTGCGCTCGAATGTGGGCCTATCGCCTACATAGCCAGCTCCCCGCCATGACTCGCCGGTTTCCATATCCCGCACCCGGCAGGCATAAATGCCGTGCGCGGGATGGCCATCACAATCAAGGTGAATGTTGACCGTGGGAAAGCCAATTGTGCGCCCGCGCTTGTCGCCTTCTTCAACTGTTCCCTGAACGCACCACCAATAGCCAAGCTGGCGCGCGGCATCTTCCACATCGCCACGGCGCAGCGCCTCGCGTATTGCAGATGACGCAAAAGGCGCAAGACCATCATCATCGGTTACCTGTTCAACGATTGTAACATCGAAACCGTTTTCGGCCCCAACCGCCTGCATGAGATCGGGCGAGCCCTTGCGCCCGTGGCCAAAATGAAAATCATACCCTGTCATCACATGGCGCGCGCCAAGGCGGTTGATAATCTGGCTGTCGATGAAATCTTCTGCTTCCTGGCCAGCCAATCCGGCGTTGAATTCAAGCACGCACACGAAATCGACACCACAAGCAGACAGCAGCTGGGCCTTGAATTCACCCGGTGTGAGCCGGAACACCGGCTGGTCGGGCCTGAA
>JBPCVY010000254.1:0-22956 GCA_051010055.1 Hyphomicrobiales bacterium
CTGTTCGCCAATTAAAGCGGTACGTGAGCTGGGTTTAGAACGTCGTGAGACAGTTCGGTCCCTATCTGCCGTGGGTGTAGGAGAATTGAGAGGAGCTGCCCCTAGTACGAGAGGACCGGGGTGGACGAATCTCTGGTGGACCTGTTGTCGCGCCAGCGGCATAGCAGGGTAGCTAAATTCGGAAGGGATAACCGCTGAAGGCATCTAAGCGGGAAGCCTCCCTCGAAACCAGTTCTCCCTTGAGAGTCGTGGAAGACCACCACGTTGATAGGCTGGATGTGGAAGCGCAGCAATGTGTGAAGCTTACCAGTACTAATAGCTCGATCGGCTTTATCACTCTTGTTTTCAGTGCGCATTCAACTACCCCTGATTGGGGTGGCCCGCGAAAGCGGTGCTTGAATGCGCGTGAGAACGTCTTGAAATGATGCGAAATTGAAAAATCCAGTTTGCAAAAAATAGCGTGTTTAATCCGTGCTCTTCGTTCGCCTGGTGGTTTTAGCGGAGTGTCCAAACCCGATCCCATCCCGAACTCGGTCGTTAAACGCTCCAGCGCCGATGGTACTTCGTCTTAAGACGCGGGAGAGTAGGTCGCTGCCAGGCATACCAAGAGCATGGAACACGCTGTTTATTGGAAATTCATTTCTTTCACGAAAACGAACCTAAAGCCGCCGGCGCCTTCATTGGCCTGGCGGTTTTTTGTGTTTGGTGGGGGTATTTCCATGTTTACGTGCGGCTTTCAAGAATACAGTGTTTGAGAACGATATAGCTCAGGGTGACTCCAGTGTGGGCCGCTGGATGATGCATCTCAGATGGTGCAATGACGCGGGCACCGAGACCGCGGTGTTTTTGCCGGTGACAATTTCACCTGTGGCGCCCACCTTTTCGTGCGACCCCTTTTCTTGAGAAATTGAGAATTTGTATGGGATGTTGAAATAATTTCAATTAGATGTATTATAAATTCAATATATCAACATTTATGCGGCGGATCGAAAGTGTTTTGCTGGGTGGAGAGTGGCCCGCATTTTTTGATTCACCGCCAATCCTGCCGCGTTATGCTGGGTTCCTGATTTTTTTTTGGGGGCACTCAAATGATTACAGGTGAAATACTCAAACTCATTGAAGAAAACACTCTTGGGCTGGTGGCAACTGTGACGCCGGATGGAGCGCCAAGCGTTTCTCCCAAAGGAACGCAAGTTGTGCTTGATGAAACTCATATCGCCTTTGGCAACATCCGTTCACCGCAAACCGTGCGTAACATCAAGGCGAACCCTCTGGTTGAGTTGAATTTCATCGATGTGTTCGCCCGCAAAGCGGCCCGGCTCAGCGGGTCGGCGGTTTATCATGAACGCTGCAGCAGCGCATTCGATGAAGTGATTTCACAATTCGGCAAGTGGGGAGATTTTGTTGGCAGAATGCGCGGTGTCGTGGTTGTTGAAGTAACATCTGCTCAGCTTTAAATTTCACCGGCTCATGATGATGGGGATGACGAAGACCATTGGCGCAAATACTACCTGGACTATTACACCAAGCTACATGGCTAGCGGTGCGATGCCGCCTCATGCAATACACTGAAGCGCAAACTTATCCCCCCGCACGGGCTTGCTTCGGAATCGTCAAAATGGCACTTTGAGACTATTCGAATTTTTCGTGACCGCATTTTTAAGGTTTTTCGGATGTTTCAAAATCTATTTTGCCGGAGTGCGCAGCGCGCACGGATTTTTTCCGTTTTACTTCTTGTTGCGCCTATCGTTCTTTCTGGATGCCAGACGACTGATGTTGCCAACTCCGTCGGCGGCGCCATGTCCCTTGCATCTACCCTTGATACCTCCCCGGAGCGTCAGCGCCAGGCTGCCTACAAATATGCAGTGAGCGCTGCCGTAAACGGCCATGGTCGTAGTTTTGAAACGACCGCCGACAAGGTGGGCCTTAAATACATGGTGGCCGCCGGATATGACGGGTGCGAGGCCCCGAAAGTGTTTCAGAAATTTCTTCAACTCTATGGGAAAAAATCGGGCGTTGTGAACTTCTTCCATGGCAACCATCCAACCAATATGGATCGCATCAAAACGCTCAACTCAGAGCTGGCGGGCAAGTATCGCGGTAAGGATTTCTCCCGCGCAACACGAAATACATCCACCTACGCCAAGCTCTCAGCGCGGTATCGGGGCTAGCTCCGCACCTAGCATTCCGCACCACAAGAAACGGGTGGCGCAGGGCCGGTTGCCGCCATAGTGTGCAATCCGCATCCACAATTGCGGAGCGCCAACGTGGCTGACAGCGGTATCAAACAAACAATGGGCCTTGCTGAATGGGCGATGGTGATTGCCCTTTCGCTTGTTTGGGGCGGCTCGTTTTTCTTCGTCGGTGTTGCCGTGAAAGAAGTGCCAACGTTCACCATTGTGGTGAGCCGGGTGGTTATTGCCGCTGCCGCCTTGTGGCTGGTTGTTATCGCAACCGGCGTGAAGGTTCCAAAAGATGGCCGTGTGTGGGCGGCGTTCTTCGGCATGGGTGCGCTCAATAATGCCATCCCGTTTTGCCTCATTGTTTGGGGCCAGGCGCATATAGCATCGGGCCTTGCATCGATTTTGAATGCCACGACACCGATGTTTACCGTACTCGTTGCCCATTATTGGACGGCTGATGAAAAGCTCACGCCCACCCGAATTGCGGGGGTTCTTGTGGGCTTTGCAGGTGTTGTCGTGATGATTGGCGGGGATGTTTTTTCATCTCTTGGGGTGAATGTTTTTGCCCAACTCGCCATTCTCGGTGCGGCCCTTTCATATGCGTTTGCTGGTGTCTATGGCCGCCGCTTCAAGACAATGGGCGTCGACCCGGTGATGACGGCAACGGGCCAGGTAACCGCGTCGAGCTTGCTTCTGCTTCCGGTCATGCTGGTAATTGACAAGCCATGGACACTTGCCATTCCTTCGGCTGCAACAATTGCCTGCCTTCTGGCGCTCGCCATACTTTCGACGGCCCTTGCCTACATTCTTTATTTTAGGATTTTGGCTGCAGCAGGGGCCACCAATCTTCTCATTGTTACCTTCCTTGTGCCCGTGAGCGCCATATTGCTCGGCGTTGCCTTCCTGAACGAGGTTATTGAATCCAAACGTATAATTGGAATGGCATTGATAGGCCTTGGACTTGCCTTCATCGATGGGCGGTTGTTCCGGTTCCGGGGGCAGCGCCAGCCGGCCCAGTGACCGCCAGCATAAATGCCTCTAGACTGTTCCCGATGGTGTTGGGAGAGGCTAGGTGGTTATGGGTTTCGACTACGCGATAATCGGAGGTGGCGTTGTCGGCCTTTCAGTGGCTTATGGCCTGTCTGGTCTCGGCAAAAAAATCGTTGTGCTGGATGAAGGCGATATGGCTTTCCGCGCATCGCGGGGAAATTTCGGTCTCATCTGGGTGCAGAGCAAGGGGCTCAATGAACCGGCCTATGCCCGCTGGACCCAGAAATCAGCTACACTTTGGCGCGGCTATGCTGAAGAACTCACCGGTGAAACAGGTATTGAACTGGCCCTGAGCCAGGAAGGCGGGCTGCATTATCACCTGAGCGAGGAAAGTCTTGCTTCTGAGGCGGCAGACTATGAGGCGTTGAAGAAAAAACTGGATGGTGCATACCCCTACGAAGTGCTGGGCCACAATGCGCTGAAAAAGGAAGAACCGAACATCGGTCCCCAGGTGGCCGGGGCTATTCTCCATCACCAGGACGGCCATGTTAATCCGTTGCGGCTGTTGCGCGCTCTTGCGGCGGGTGTGCGCAAATATGGCGTGAACTTGCGTGTTGGTCACACGGTTAAAGATATTGCTCCGCGGGCGGGAGGGTTTGAATTAACCTCCAGCGGTGGTGATGTTGTGCGGGCTGAACGTGTTGTGCTCAGTGCCGGTCTCGGGGCGGCAAACCTTGGGCCTAAGCTCGGGTTCAAAGCGCCGGTGTATCCCCAGCGTGGCCATGTGATGATTACTGAAAAACTGCCCCCGATTATGCGCCGGCCTTCCGGCACATTGCGCCAGGTGGATGAAGGCGGCGTTCAAATCGGCGCATCCAAAGATGAAGTGGGCCTTGATGACCGCGAGACCATGGAAACAACTGCCCAACTCGCCCGGGAGGCGGTGGAGGTTTTTCCGGCACTTGCCCGGGCCAAGCTGGTGCGAAGTTGGGCAGCGCTCCGGATAATGTCGCCGGATGGGCTGCCAATTTATCAGGAATCAGAAAGCCATCCAGGTGCATTTCTCGTGACATGCCATTCCGGTATCACCCTTTCAGCGGCCCATGCAAAGCTTCTTCCCCACTGGCTTGAGAAATCCAGCAATGCGCCGGAGCTGGCAACTTTTTCTGAGGCAAGGTTCGATGATTAGGCGCATCGGAAAACCAGAAGGGCGAACCGTTGAGTTCACATTTGAAGGCGAGCCGGTCATCGCTCAAGAAGGTGACACATTGGCCGCTGCTTTGCTTGAAGCCGGTATAGAAACCATCCGCAAATCACCTGTCTCCGGTGCGCCGCGTGGCCCCTTTTGTCTCATGGGCGCGTGTTTTGAGTGCCTGGTTGAGGTGGATGGCGAGAACGTTCAGGCCTGTATGACGGTGGCGCATGGCGCCATGGTGGTGCGGATGCCAAAAACCCCCGGAGATGGTGATGCTGGTTGAATGTGACATTGCCATTATCGGGGCAGGGCCGGCTGGCATGGCTGCTGCCCGTTGCGCGACAGAAAACGGAGCACACGTGGCTTTGCTGGATGAGCAACCATCTCCCGGCGGCCAAATATACCGCAATATTCTAGGCGTGCCTGATGGGTTAAGGGCGCTCATGGGTGAAGATTACAGCCATGGCCGCGCTTTGGCGGAGGGGTTGGAGATTGAGCGGCTGGAACTGATTTCCGGCGCCACGGTTTGGCATCTTGATAAGGAAGGAACCATAACGTTTTCAGTTTCCGGCAAGGCCCGGCAACTGCGCGCGGATCGGGTCATCCTTGCGACGGGGGCGCTTGAGCGGCCGGTTCCCATCCCGGGTTGGACGCTTCCCGGCGTCATGACGGTGGGTTCGGCACAAATCCTCCTCAAATCATCGGACCTGGCAGTGGAAGGTGCGGTGCTTGCCGGTTGTGGGCCGCTTCTATATCTCGTTGCCTGCCAGCTTATCCGGGCTGGCTGCCCGCCTGCAGCATTGGTGGAAACCCAGGACAATTCAGCTTACATGCGCGGGTTTTCCCATTTGGCCGGTGCAATGCGAAACGCTCAAACCCTTACAAAGGGTGTTGCCATGTTGGGTGAAATCCGGCGCGCGCGGGTGCCCCGGTTCACCGGTGCAACGCAGTTGGCGGTGGAAGGAGAAATCCGTGCTGAAGGACTGAGTTTTGTTACAAACGGGCACCAGCAAAGCGTAAAAAGCAAATCGGTGCTGCTGCATTGCGGTGTTGTTCCCAACACTCAAATGACCGGCGCCCTGAGACTTGAGCACACTTATGATGACAATCAGCGTTGTTTCAGACCGGTGTGCGATGAGTGGGGCGTGTCCAGCAATCCGGACTTTCTTATTGCCGGAGATGGAGCAGGTATTGGCGGTGCAACGGCAGCCACGATACGAGGGGAACTATCTGCGCTCGCCGCGCTTTCAGCTCTTGGCTTAATAGATGCAGACGCGCGTGATGAGGCCGCGACCCCTCTTGAAAGCGCCTTGCATAAAGAGCTTGCCGTTCGCCCGTTTCTTGACGCGCTCTATGCACCGCCGGAAGAAATCCTCCAACCGGCAGATGACGTCACCGTTTGCCGCTGCGAAGAGGTGAGCGCAGGAGACATCCGCTCGTTCGCTGCTCTGGGCTGTGCCGGACCGAACCAGGCAAAAGCGTTCGGCAGGCCCGGCATGGGGCCGTGTCAGGGGCGCTATTGCGGGCCAGTGGTGACCGAAATTCTGGCTCGTGAGAATGGTGCAACGCAAGGTGAAACGGGCGCCTTTCGGGTGCGTTCTCCTATTAAGCCGGTGAGCCTTGGAGAGCTTGCATCTCTTGCAGGTGAAACCCATAGCGGCCATAAGGCGTGAATGGAAAAACCTGGCCCAGATCCGCAACACGCAAACTCTGCTGATTGGTTGTCGCAACCACCACCGCCGGTGAACTACACCCCGCCGGTGAAGCCCTATCTGCCGGTGCTGCACGCTGATGAGCATGTTCTGGTGATAGACAAGCCAAGCGGGCTGTTGAGCGTGCCGGGCAAAGACCCCGCCCACTTTGAATGCGTTGAAAGCCGGGCGCAGGAAGCATATCCGGAAGCGGCTATCGTTCACCGGCTCGATAAAGATACATCCGGTGTCATGGTGTTGGCACTCAACCGGAACGCGCAGCGGCACTTAGGGCTGCAGTTTGAGCGCCGCAAAGTGAAAAAACGTTATATCGCAAAGGTTTGGCGAAATATTGCAGGTGATGAAGGGCAAGTTGATTTGCCGTTAATCTGTGACTGGCCCAACCGGCCCCGTCAAATGGTTGACCATGAGCGGGGCAAGAAATCATCAACCAGCTGGCGCGTCTTGGCCCGAGAAGAGAACGCCTCCCTTGTGGAACTAACCCCCCGCACCGGGCGTTCCCACCAGTTGCGTGTGCATATGCTGGCGTTGGGCCATCCCATCCTCGGCGATATGCTGTACGCGCACAGCGATGCGCTCGCCGCAGCGGACAGATTGCAGCTGCACTCAACAGAACTCATCCTTCATCACCCAGATGGCGGCAAGCTCCAGACTTTTTCTTCGCCGTGTCCGTTTAGCTAGATTGTCACGACGATATTGCCCACATGGGATTTGGCCATGAACGCCTGTTGTGCTTCAGCCAACTCCTTCAAGGGGAACGATTGGGCGAGCAGCGGCTTCAGCTCACCCTGCTCAATAAGCCGGACAATGCGCGCCATGGTACCCGGCGGCACGATGGTTGCACCGGTCATCTGCAAGTCCTTGTACATCAAATCGCGCAAATCAAACTGAACGCTGGGCCCGCCGATTGCCCCCGATGTTGAGTAGCGCCCGCCATAGCGCAGCGCGGAAATGAGCGGGTTGAACATAGGCCCGCCCACCACATCAAGCGCCACTTCCGGATTGCGCCCGGCAGCATTCACAATGGCGCTTTCAAGGTCTTCCTCGTTGCGGTCGATTACGTGATGCGCGCCAAGTTCTTTGACAATGCTAGCCTTGGCGGCCCCGGCAATTGCAATTATCTCTGCGCCGCGTAGGCGGCATAACTGGATAGCGGCAGTGCCAACCCCGCCAGAAGCCCCGGTTATCACCACCGTTTCGCCCGGCTTGAGGCCTGTGTGGGCAATGAGGTTTTCCGCCGTAACATAGGCGCATGGGAATGTTGCCAGTTCCGCGTCAGTAAGCGGGCTTTTCAGTGCAACCGCGTTAACGGCAGGCACTTTCGTGTATTCGGCAAATCCGCCATCGCTCTCTGAGCCAAAAAAACCGGTCGTGGTGTTGTCCATATAATCACCAGGGCCCAGAAGCCACGGGTCAATCATCACCCGCTCGCCAATGCGCCCTTCGCTGACACCTTCACCAACCGCTGCGATGGTTCCGGCAACGTCTGCCCCTTGAATGCGGGGAAACTGAACGCCCCCGGCGCCCCAGCCCCCAACCTCATCTTCACTTTTTTCAAAGCCTTCGGTTCCCCCTTCCGTGGTGGTGCCTTCGGTAACCGATTTTGCATACCAGCCGGTGCGGGTATTGATGTCCGTATTGTTGAGGCCGCAGGCGCCGACTTTCACAACCACCTCGCCGGGGCCAGGCTGGGGTGTTGGCCAGTCCTTACGATACTCAAGCTTGTCCAAGCCGCCATGGCCTATGAGAACCATGGCCGACATTTTGTCTGGTAGTTTACCCATAATTCTCCCGCTATTTTCCGCCAGGTTGCGCAAGCGCTCATTGTTCGCGCCAAATTCCGTTTCTTGCAACAATTTTGCGCTCGTCAGGGGGCAAATTGCGTGGCAAATTTTCGTGACACGAACGCTTGGGCGAACGTGGAAAGTGCCTGTACCGGTTGTGAGATGTTTGCTGACCCATGAACGATTTCACCGCAGATCAGATGGTTGCCAATGACGATTGGAGCGATCTTTCCTGCCACCGGCCAATGCCGGATGTCGATTTTGCCAAGCTCAGGGACTACCGGCTTGCGCGCATACGCCGGGAGTTGAAGAAAAATGATTGCGCCATGTGTGTGCTGGTCAACCCAATTTCCCTTCGCTATGCGGTGGATTTCAGAACTTACGCCCTGTTCCAGTCTCACATTCCAACAACCTATCTTTTTGTTCCGGTGGAAGGGCCTGTTGTCATTCACGGAGCCTATGGGCCGCCGCCAAGTGTTGATGATGTGCGCGAGGCCCATATCGTTTTTTGATGGCGGGCCGGAACTGCTCGAATCTGCCCGCCTTCTGGCAGGTGACATTGCTGGCCATCTCAACGAGCTCGGCACCGGCAATCGGCGCATCGCGGTGGAGTATGTCAATCCATCCATCACCCAGGCCCTCATGCAGCGCGGGCTGGATGTGCTGGACGGGGTTGCCATATCGGAAGCTGCCCGCGTCATCAAATCAGATGAAGAGATTGCCTGCATGCGCTGGGCGATTGCGGTGGCCGAACTGGGCATAGGTAGAGTGAAGGAAGCAATCCGGCCCGGTGTTTCGGAAGTCCAGCTCTGGGCGCTGCTCAACTACACCAATCTTGCCAACAACGGCGACTGGCATGATGGGCGCATGCTGGCATCTGGTCCGCGCATAAATCCCCGGTGCCAGGAAGCCTCTGAACGCAGGTTGGAAGCGGGCGATTTGGTAGGATTCGATAAGGATATGATTGGCCCGTTCGGTTACTTTGCCGATATTTCGCGCACCATCTTTTGCGGTCCCGGCAAGCCAACAAAACGGCAAAAGCAGCTATACCGGCTGGCGGTGGAAGAGGTAGGGCACAATATGGCGCTGTTGAAGCCGGGGCTTGCATTTTCCAGCTTTCAGGAGCGCGCCTGGCAGGTGCCGTAAGAATTTCACGAAAATGCCTACACATGCGTCGTCCATGGAGTTGGCATGTGCGATGAATATCCGCGCGTGAACCCCATTTTTCGGGGCCCCACCCCTTATGAGGGACTTTCGAGGCCGGCATGGTGATTTGTGTCGAAAGCTATATGGGCGTCGTTGGCGAGCATGACGGCGTAAAGATTGAACAGGGCAGGGAGCAGTCTAAGAGCACTTCCCCTTCCGAGACGCACTGCTTTCATAGTGCCCCGCACAATTTGGTTTTTAGTGTGCAAACTGCACATGAACACAATGCTTGGGGAGCCGCCGGAGCAACCTGCTTATGCAAAAAGCACAAACAGACTGGATGAGAAACGGCCCGTCTCCAGGGAGAAACTTAAAAACCCTGCTCTAACTCTCCACTTCGCTTGATTGGTAAGTCGAAGTGGCAAGCCATTCCGGTGAAATCTCAACGCCCCAGCCAGACTTGCTAGTTACTGTGGCCTTGCCATCGGTAATGACAAAAGGATCTTCCACATAAAGCTCTTGTTGCCAGGGGTAATAGTCCGGGCCTTCGATAGAAAATTCCAAATACTTGCCGGCATTGGGCAGAGCCCTTTGCACATGCATGGTGAACAGGGTCACCAGACCGAGATTGGCCGCGTGCGGTGTGCAGGGAAGGCCTGCTTCAGCCCCCATTGCGGCAACCTTCATGGTGCGCACGACGCCGCCAATGTAGAGAATATCCGGCTGGATAATGTTAACCGCGCGCATGTCGATCATGCGGCGCCAGTGCTGCAAATCCCAATCCTGTTCGCCGCCGGAAACATCAATATCCAGCGCATCGGTGACTTTCTTTGTCTCTTCAATGAACCAGTAAGGGCAGGGCTCTTCGAAATGCTCAATTCCGCTATCGGCAAGAATAGCGCCAACTTCAATCGCCCGTTCTGCCGAATAACCGGAATTGGCATCAACAAGCAACGACACATCTGGCCCCAGAACCTTGCGCATGGTGGGCACAATTTCCTCGGTCCGGCCCGGCCATTCGTCAACATCGTGGCCGCACTCAGCACCGACGCGGAATTTGAACGCATCAAAACCGTTGCTGTCACGCAAGGCCGTCATGCGGTCTGCTTCATCGTCAGGTGTAATATTTCGCTTCATGGAAGACGCATAGGCGCGCAAGGTACCTGCGCTCCCGCCCAACAGCTCGGTTACCGGCTTGCCGGCCTTTTTGCCACGCCAGTCCCACACGGCGGTATCAAACCCGGCCATGGCCCGGCGTACATAAGAACCTGGGAACTTGTGCTCACGCTCGGTGATTTCAACAAGAACCGATTCCAGATCATCCGTGCTGCGTCCCAGAACCCAAGGGGCAACCTGCCGGTGAAGAACCTGGCTGGTAATGTCGGAGTTATATGTGGAGACCTGGCCCCAGCCTTGCGCGCCATCTTCGGTTGTCAGGCGCACAAATCCGACAAATTCGTTACAGAATGTCTCAAGTTTAGTGATTTTCGGTCCGGTGTCGCTCATGGCGCTCATGCAACCTCTAAGATCATATCAGCGGTGCGGCAGGCAACCATTATGGTCGGGGCATTGGTGTTGCCCGATGTCACATAGGGAAACACAGAAGCATCAATCACACGCAGGCCGCCTACGCCGTGTACACGCAATTTGGTGTCAACAACGGAATCAGAAGTGTTTTTGCCCATCCGGCATGAGCCGACTGGATGGAAGCCGGTGCCGCAACGTTTGCGGAAGTCTTCCAAGATTGCTTCATCATCCATAGTCAACAAATTCGGGTCCATGGCGCATTTGGTGAGTTCGCCCATGGCTTTTGTATTCATTATACGCTGGCAAAGGCGAACGCCGGCAATAACGTCATTGCGGTCTTTTTCGGTTACCAGGGAATTGGGGTCAATCGCCGGTGCTTTGGCCGGGTCGGCACTGACGATGTCGATGCGTCCAAAGCTTGTCGGCCGGGTGGCTGGAAAGCAAAGATGAAACCCGGGAACGGGTCCGGATTGATAACGGTGCGCGTTCCAGACGGCGTGGTTGTGTATGTAACTGGGTTGAAGAACATCTGCTGGTCAGGGTGCTCAAGCTCCAGCGAGGACTTGAGAAAACCGCCACACTGGTTGACGCTGAGCGAAAGCGGCCCGCGCTGTGTGAGCGCAAACCGGATTCCCATCCAAACCTTGCCCCACCATGGCGACAGCAGATTGTTGAGGGTCGGTTCGGTTGCCTTGAAATAATAGTTTATGCCGAGATGGTCTTGCAGGTTGCCACCAACATGATCGTTGGCAAAGCGTACCTTCACCCCGACATCTTTCAGAATATGCGAGGGGTCAATGCCGGACAGCTGCAAGATTTGCAGCGAGTTGACCGCGCCGGCTGAAAGGATCACCTCTTTCGCCGAGGAGATGTTGTATGTCTTGTCCTCGCGGCGGTATTTGACGCCGGTAACTCGGCGGCCTTCAAACGCTAGCTCTTCCACCAGTGCGCCCGTTAGCACTGTTACGTTCGGACGATTGCGGGCCGGATGCAGAAAAGCGCGTGCTGCTGAACAGCGAAATCCATCGCGCGTGTTTATCTGATAAACCGCAGCGCCTTCAGGCTTTTCGCCATTGTAGTCATCCGTGATGGGAAGGCTTTCTTCCTTTGCGGCGGCGAAGTAGTGGCGGTTTGCCTTATGCACCGGAAGCTGCCAAGGAAGCTTTTCGGCTGGAGGAGCTGGCTGAGATGCCGATGACCCTCTACGACCATCCAATTTTGCGGGACTATTTTATGAACTTCTTCAGGCAGCGCAATTTGCAGCCCAAGATTCAGTTCCGCACTAAGTCCTATCAAACATTGTGTGAGCTTGTGTCAGCCGGTCTGGGTTACTCGCTCCTGAACCTGCGCCCGCAATCCTCGGTCTCTTATCACGGCAACCGGCTCGTGCAGCGAAATCTGGAGAACAATGTTTTTGTGCCGAGCATCATTCTTGCCTACCCGAACCGGGAGAGCCGTTCGCACGGTGTCGAGGCCTTCGGCAATATCTGCAAACAGTATTTCCCGTGAATATAGCAGCGAAATCACGCTGAGCGATGAAGCCAGCGAAACGCCGTGGATTCAGTTCAGCTTTTCCACTTGATGGAACATCCCATGGAGGGGATTTGCCCATCGGGAGCAACACCCGTTTCAGCGATGTGGCGCATGGCTTCCAAAAGCTCTCTTTTGGCGTTGGCGGGTGGGGGCGTTGTGCGCCCTTCGTCCAGCCGCCCGCGGTATTTCAGGGCCTTTTCGCTGTCATAGCCAAAAAAGTCCGGCGTGCACACTGCGTCATAGGCCCTGGCCACGGTTTGATCTTCGTCGTGGAGGTAAGGGAAGGTGAAGCCGTGGGCGTTGGCAAATTTCTTCATGTTGTCGAATGAATCATCCGGGTAATTACGCGCATCGTTGGAACAGATGGCGGCAAAACCTATTCCTTCTTCCTGTAGTTTTCTGGCATCTGCCACTAGTCTGTCGATAACCGCCACCACATATGGGCAGTGGTTGCAGATAAACACAATTACGGTGCCGTTTTGTCCGGCAACATCGTCAATTGAATAGGTTTTTCCATCGGTGGCCGGCAAAGTGAAGCCGGGCGCAGGCGCCTCAAGGCTGAGAGGGGGGGGTGTAGCGGCCATTTGTAACTCCATTAAAAACGCGTTCTCTATACCAATAGATTTGATTTTATCGTCCAGGTGTCAAGGGGGTGGCGCTGGTCATTGTGACGCTTGTGCCGGTTGCTCGAGTTTTGTATATTGAATGAACGTTCAATAAGAATGATGGGGTTTTCCGGTCATGGCGAACGGACTTATTCTGGAAAAATCAGAAGCGCTGGCGCTTATCCCGAAACAGTGGGACCGCTCCGGTTTGCCGGCATGGACCTACACCAGCCAGGAACTGTCTGAGCTGGAAAGGGACGTTCTTTTCCGCTGCCACTGGCAACTCGCAGGCCATGTGGCTGATGTGCCTGACCCGGGTGATTATTTCTGCTTCGATATGGTGGGTGAAAGGGCCCTGATTGTGCGTGGCAAGGATGGCGAAGTGCGCGCATTCCACAATGTGTGCCGGCACCGGGGCTCGCGGGTTGTGGCAGATGATGCCGGATCCTGTGGCACAGCTCTTGTGTGCCCGTTTCACGGCTGGTCGTTTAATCTAGATGGCACATTTCGTTCCGCCCCTTTCCCTCGTACTCTGCCAAAGCTGGACCCGGTGGAACATGGCCTGAAACCTCTTGAGATGGAGATCTGGCAAGGGTTTATCTTTATTCGTTTCTCGCCAGGACCTCAGCCGTCAATTGCGAGTTTACTGGCGCGTCATGAAAAAGAACTCTCCCATTACCGGATTGAGGAACAGGTGCCCACCGGCGAATTCTGGACCGAAGCTACCGACGTTAACTGGAAGGCTGTGCGCGATGTAGACAATGAAGGCTACCACGTGCCGATAGCCCACCCGGCTTTGCAGGATTTGTACGGCAAGAATTACTTTGATGAACCAACAATTGCCGGCACGAACAGGTCATACGCCCAATTCGATGATGAGCCTTCGCGCTTGTGGAGCGTGCGGCACTATAAGGAGATACTGCCCGAGGCCGAGCACCTTCCAGAAACCCATCAGCGCGCCTGGCTCTATATCGGCATTTTCCCTAACACCGTGCTCACCTTTTATCCCGAGAGCGTTGGTTTTTACCAAGAGTATCCGATTGCGGTTGGCAAAACCATGCAACGGGCGGGGGAGTATGTTCTTCCGAACGATACCAGGAACATGAAACTTGCCCGTTACCTCAGCAACCGCATCAATCGCGACACGGTTGAGGAAGACATTCAGCTCATCGCATGGTCGTATGAAGCGGCCGAATCAAGCGGCTATGACGGCATCATCCTTTCCGATCTGGAATATGGGGTAAAAAGCTATCACGACTACCTGCGTGAGATTTTACCCGTTTTGCGGGAGAAAATTGAACCTTTGCCGGGAAAAGTTCGCTTTCTTAACGATAAACTCCATAAGTCACGCGCATAGGTTTCTTGCGTGCCGCAAATAGGGTGTACTATTTTGGCGCGCTTGCGGTATGGCTGAAATTTTTCGCTTAAGCCTTGAATTTGCCATTTTACTGCTTATATTGCACTGCAACAAAGACCGCCCGGGAGGCAGTCTTAATTTCAAAGTGTGCCGAGCTTTTTAGCTGCAACTGGTCATTTTGAGGGCAGAATGGTTGCATTGTCTGCCACTCGATACCAGCGCGCTAAGCAATTTACGGCATTTTTTGTAGTTTGAAGGAATAGGAAAATGTTGAAGGACGAATGGACAGAGGTTCTCGAGCGCGAGGCGGAAAGGCTTGCTACGAGTCAGGAAATTCCAGAAGGCTCTTGCTGCCGCTGGATTGAACCGCATGCGCCAATGGAAGATGGCCGTCATATTTACAGCTGCCAGGTGCGCATTGAGCCGGGCCAGAGCTATTGCCCTGACCACCGCGCAAAGATTTTTGAATCCCGCGAAGCCCGTATGGCTCGCGAAGCCCGCAGGAACTTGCAGAAAGCTGCATAACCCGCACTTATTGTGCACCTGCCAAACATTGTTAAGATATGCGGCGCATTTCCCCTTAAAACGGGAATGCGCCGTATCTCTTTTGTGGAGGCAGTGTGAAGCAGTTGCGCCGCGTAACCCATCCCGGACAACCGATTGAGCCGCGCATCCTGTCGTGCATTTCGCCGCACGGGCAGGACATGTTCGTGCGGCTGCGCGAAGGTGAGGACTTGTTCAATGGAACAGCGGCTGCACTTTCAAGCATTGGCGTTGAAACCTCAGGTATCCGCATCGCTGGCGGCGGGCTTAAAAGCTTTTCTTACTGCACCGGTGTTGAAGATCCATCCGGATATCGCGTCGCCACCTTTTCAGAACCCAAGTTTCCGCCCCCGCCAATAACCTTGATTGCAGGCAACATCATTCTTGGGCTCGATGAGGATGGCCAGCTCAAAACCCATTGCCATGCAGTGTTTGCTGATGCGGCCGGCAAGGTGCATGCGGGCCATCTACTACCGGGGGAGTGCGCAGTTGGCGAACAGGGGGCGAGCCTTTTCGTGAGTTCAGCTGGCAAGGCTGGTCTTCAGGTACAGTTTGACCCGGAAACAAATTTTCCGATTTTCCACCCAACGGACAGCCAAGGTGATGCAAAGATGAGCGAGACAGATTCCTCGAGCACGGTGGAAAATGGCCGCTTTGGCCGCGTGATAACCGCCCGCATTCGCCCGAACACCGATTTCGTCACAGGAATTGAAGAACTGTGCGCTGCCCATGACATCAGCCACGGGGAAATTCGCGGCTGCGTGGGAAGCTTGATGGATGCAACCCTTGCATCGGGCACGACTGATGAACCGCGCATAACCGAAGTGGCGGGGCCGGGCCTGGAGATTGCCGTTTCATGTGGTGTAGTGCGGCTCGGCGATAATGATTTCCCCCGCGCAAAGCTCTCGGGCCTTGTTGCAAATGGTGCAGGTGAGGCTTACGCAGGCGAATTTGTGCGCGGGCGCAATCTTGTTTTTGTCACCATGGAAGTGGTGTTGCAGGAATGGTTGCCGGACAGCGCGTCATAGCCGCCCGGCAAGAATTGTCGTGCCGTTAGACGGCCATCTCGGTCACAAATTTTGTGCGCAGATAGGCATCGAGCCCTTCTATGCCGCCTTCTGAGCCATAGCCGCTTTCGTTCACGCCGCCAAACGGGGTTTCCGGTGTTGAAACGACGAAACTGTTCACGGACATCATGCCCGCCTCAATTTGGCTGCCGAATGCGGAAGCGCGCGCACCGTCATTTGTGAACAAATATGATGCCAGGCCAAACTCCAGTTTGTTGGCGCGGGTAAGCACATCTTCAGCATCCGTGAACGGTGCAAGAGGCGCCACTGGCCCGAACGGCTCTTCGTTCATGATTTCGGCAGTTTCAGGCACGTTCTTCATTACTGTTGGTGCGTAGAAATACCCCTGGTTGCCGATACGCTCGCCGCCCAGCATGATTTCCGCGCCGTTGGCCTTGGCGTCATCAACAAAGTTCTGGATGACCCCAAGCCGGCGTTCGGCAATGAGCGGGCCCATGTCAACGCCCTCATCAAGACCGTTGCCGACGTTGATTTCGCTGGCGGTTTTTGCGAACTCATCGGCGAATTCGTCATACACACTTTCCTGCACGTAGAACCTACTCGGTGAAATGCAAACCTGGCCAGCATTGCGGAACTTGAACGTTGCAGCAGCCTTTGCGGTTGCCTTTACATCTGCATCGTCAAACACAATCACCGGAGAATGGCCGCCCAGTTCCATGGTGCACCGTTTCAGGGTGTCTGCTGCAAGTTTTTGCAAGTGTTTGCCGACGGGCACAGATCCGGTAAAGGAGAGTTTGCGCGGAATGCGGCTTGCCAAGAGGTGGCGCGAAACATTGTCCGGCACGCCGAACACCAAGTTCAAAACCCCATCGGGAAGGCCGGCTTCCTGAAAGCATCTGGCGATGGAAATGCAGGTGGCAGGTGTTTCCTCACTTGCCTTGATAATAATGGAACAACCTGCGCCCAGGGCGCCTGCAACCTTGCGCATGACGTTCACAGCCGGGAAATTCCAGGCCACAAACGCCGCAACCGGGCCAACCGGCTCTTTCAGAACCATCTGCCGCATGCCGGCAAAGCGCGGCGGCACAAGCCGGCCATAGGCACGTTTTCCTTCTTCCCCGTACCAGCGCAACACCGCAATGGCAAAATCGAGCTCCAGCTTGGCCTCACCGAGGGGTTTTCCCATCTCCCGTGTAAGGTTTTCAGCCATCGCATCTTTGCGCTCTTCCATAAGATCGGCGGCTTTGTTCATGATAATCTGGCGTTGAAGCGCGGTCTTTTCCCGCCACACATGAAAGCCCTCAAGAGAAGCATCAGCTGCAGCATCAAGGTCAGCGGTGCTTGCGTGTGGCACTTCCCCAAGAATTTCTTCGGTTGCCGGGTTGATGACCGTTTCGGTTTCCCGGGACGAACCGTTCGTCCATTTGCCATTTATCAATAGTTCGAGTTTTTCGTACGCCATGTTTCTTGATGCCTCTCGTTTGAAAACTGTTCTCGTGCGCCAGTTGCGCGTTTTTACTCATCATGTGCTTGGTAAGTGTTGCCGGTTTTCTAACACTTGGCGCGCAGATGAGGTACAAGAAATTTCTCCAAAGCGCATGTTTTTGCATTGTGGCGTAATTGGTGGGGTGAGTAACCAAGTTGGGAAACAGTTTTATGGTGAAATTTGTATGGAAAGCCGGCATTGCCGTCGCCTGGAGCGTGGCGGGAGGGCTCGTCATATTGATTGGCGTGGGCATCTGGTTTTTGGAAAGCAGGCCAGACCTCAATATCTGGCATGAAACCTACTTGAATGGTGAAATCACCCAGGACAAGCCACCTGAAACATTCGCTGCGCTATTGGAGCAGGAGGTTGCGCTTTTTGATGCGCTGGAGAAGCAAATCATCTCGAAATTGCCGCACGAAGACAAAAGCGCCATAAACCGTTTTACCAGCGGGAGTATTTCGGACCCTGAAGTTTGGCCGCGCAATTGGAACCGTACGTTTGAACTTGAGGGAGATGGGCCCGGGATATTGCTGCTGCATGGAATGTCTGACGGCCCCTACAGCTTGCGCGAGATGGGCGAGCGTCTGCATCAAAAGGACTATCATGTTGTGGGCCTGCGTATACCGGGTCATGGCACTGCTCCATCGGGGCTTGTTCATGTTGACTGGGAAGATATGGCAGCGGCTGCGCGTGTGGCAGCCGTGCATCTAGGGAACCGCAACGGTGGCAAGCCGTTTTTTTTGATCGGGTACTCAAACGGCGCAGCGCTCGCTACTAATTATGCGCTTACTGCGCTCACCGATGAAGCTGCTCCGTTACCGTCCGGGCTTGTTTTGATATCACCGCAAATTCGCATTACCCGGGCTGCTGCCTTTGCAAAATGGCAAAGCCGCATGGGTCGCTGGTTCGGCTTCCGCAAGCTTGCCTGGAATTCCCTGCAACCGGAGTATGACCCATTCAAATACAACTCCTTCGCCGTGAACGCGGGCCAGCAGTCATTTGAGATAACCCAGGAAATTCAATCACAACTTTCGTCCCTGGAGTCGAAGGGCGTGCTTGCGAAAATGCCGAAAATTTTGGCGTTCCAGTCAGTGGCCGATGCAACAATCATCGCCACCGGCATTATCGACGGGCTTCTTGAGCCCCTTCCTGCCAACGGCCATGAACTGGTGCTTTTCGACATTAGTAGGCAGGGCGAAAGCCTCAACACAATCACCAGAGACCCGTTACGGCCGCTGAAAGAGGCATGGGGGAATTCTGAACTGCCCTTTGCTGTTTCTCTTGTTACCAACCGTGCACCGGGCGACAGAAAAGTGGTTCTGCGGCATCGCAAGGCAGGCGAACTGAACTATTCCGAGCAGCTACTCGATACCGTTTGGCCTGATGACATATTCTCCCTCTCACATGTGGCGTTGCCTTTTCCGCCGGACGACAAACTTTATGGCGGGCGTGCTGTGCCCGATAACAGGATAATCAATCTTGGCCACATGGCGCTACGCGGCGAACGCGGCATTCTGGCTGTTTCAGCTGGCGATATGCTGCGCCAGCGTTGGAACCCGTTTTTTGAGGAAATGTTGGCGAAAACAGAAGAATTTTTGAAAGCCAACGGTGGAACTTAAGCTCCATCCGAAGTGCTTATTCGCACAATCGGTAGTTCCAGTTTTTGCCACGCTTTTGATGGTCGAAATGAAAGTGCGTGTCGTGTGCAGCATTTGAACCAGGCCCAAGAACGGTTGAAAAATAACCGCATGCGGTAAGGCCAAGGGTGGTCAGAAGGCGCATTTCCTGCCTGTTGCCGTTTGCGCGTTTTGCGATTCCGATGCGTTTTCCGTCGCTCAAGACAAACTCTGAAATATCGATAGCATTGCCACGGGTGTGCTCGCTCACTTTTCCGGTTTTGCTTCTGTTGCGCCGCCGGCATTGGTAGCCGGGCCCCGTGGCGATGGCGCTCAGCGCCGCCCCGCTCTTGCCAGCGATTATTGGCGCAGCTGCATTTGTGGCCCAATCTGAAAACCTTAGCGCAAATTCACATGTGAGAACGGGCGCGCCTGGGAGTTTGATTTCCGCATTGCCATTGCGCACGGCGCTTATCTTCACCGGAAACGGAATACCGCATCCTTCTTGCTCATCGACCACCGCTGCCGGTTGCGAAAACGCAATCCCTGCGTTTTTTAGTTT
This sequence comes from Hyphomicrobiales bacterium, assembly GCA_051010055.1. Lineage (GTDB taxonomy): Bacteria > Pseudomonadota > Alphaproteobacteria > Rhizobiales > CAJQND01 > CAJQND01. The sequence goes on from JBPCVY010000254.1 coordinate 19,268, forward strand.
GGTGAGGCAAGCTTGATGGCTGGCCTCCAACGCGGCGGCTTCGTCTTGCTCGGTTGCTGCCGGCTCAGCCGGTGCTGGTGCAGTTGAAGGTGCGGGTGCTTTTGGCTTTTCGCGAGGTATCGGGGTTTGCCCATAAACCGCGGGTGCGGGTTGAAGAATCGCACCGCAGACAAACACGGTAAGAACCCAAGCAAAACGGCTTAACACCATTGTGTGATTTCCCCTTTGAAACTGGGTGGCTAATCTAACTGTTCTCTGGCGATTTAACAGAGCTTTGTGAGGCGTAAATGGTTGCTGGGACTTTCCGTTGTGTGGGCTTTGTTGCCGGATTTGTGACCTTTGCCGGTATGGCGCTTGGGCAATCAGAAGAACATCCCTTCGGTGCACCGGAACCTTTGCCGGACAGACCGGCAGACATCGGGCCAATTGAACCGGTTGAAGGCATGGACCGGGATAATTACCGGCTTCAGCGTTCCAATATAGACCGGGAACGGCTGGATAGTTCGTCCATTGACTATGACAGGCTTCAGCGCTCCAATTCGCGCAGTTTCCGCAGCCCGTTCGGGCGCATTGATTAGCTGGATCTACTTCTCACCCACTTCAATATAGAAAGCTGCCCACACCCAGCCGCTTTCCTCCTCCTCGGTAAGCGTTTTACCCCCGGTGTCATAGCCGAGCCATAAGGGGCCGCGCCCGCCGATTGCCAGGGCGTTTCCGTCTGAATGAGTTGCCAGCACCCATTCGTGTGCCGCCAGTTTCTCAAGTGAAAACTCCGCACCATAGCCATCGAGAGCGTAAATGGTGAGGGGTTTGCCGTTGGCACCTGCCAGGGCAAGCACATCACGTAATAACGGGCCATGGAGCACTATCTTTTTCGGCCAGTTTTCAACGCTTGCGGAAACTTTGTGCTGCGTGAGTGCGGCGAGCATTTCGGCGCTGACAGAAAAAGCCTTTTCAAATGATTTTTCATGATGCTTCAGAAACGCATCTGAAAACGGGTCGAATTTTCCTCTGTTGGATTTTTCGATGTTCCCGGAAATCGTCAAAACCGCGCCTTTTGACGCCGTATCAGCATGGCCTGTCGCGGCCATGCCGGTGAGCAAAAATACGAATGCAATTGCAATGATGTTGCGTGTCACTGCCGCGCTCCCAGCTCGGTTTCTTTCTTTAGGCGAAAACATGAGCTTATACTCTGCCGGCGCAACTTGCGATTAGTTTGACGACTGGCCCGCTTGTGAATAGGGGTCGTGGCCCCTGTTCACAACCACCCTCTGATAATTCTCATCGCGCGGGATGCAATGCACCGCCAGCTTTGGAATGTTCAGGTTTTCCTCATAGAGGATACTCACCGCCTTCCTGCATTGTTCGTAGCTTTTGAACATTGCGCCGGTTTCAATTGCACTGCCTGTGCCCAACAAAATAAGAATTGTCCAAACTAAAGCCATTGCCGCAACCTCCTTACACTTGAACAGACCGATAATCATCTCTCTTGGACTAAGTATAGACGATGTGACGGTTATATTTATTGAATATAAAATACATAAATTCTTGTGAGGAGTAAATTGCCGCTGAACTTGAAGCCAAGGGGAGCTAATAATTCGCTGGCATGGCGCGAGCCTATCGCGCATCATTCCTGTTCGATTGATGAGCTGGGTTAAGGGGAGTTTTTATGAGCGCGTGGATTGAACTGGTGCCGCTGGAAGATGCCGAAGGCACCTTAAAGGAAATGTACGACAAGGTGAAAACACCCCATGGCACCGTGGACAATGTCATGCGTGCTCATTCATTGCGCCCGCACACCATGGATGGTCACGTAACCCTCTATCGCTCGGTCTTGCATAATCCCGATAATGTGCTGCCCTTCTGGTTCCTTGAGGTGGTGGCGTCTTATACGTCCATCGTCAATGACTGCGAATATTCCCTGACCCATCACTTTGAGAATGTGCGCAAGCTGGTGAAAGATCAAAAGCGCTCTGATGCGATCTTTGCAGCCCTTAAGGCACACCGCCCGGAAGAGTGTTTCGACGGCAAAGAGCTGGCGCTGTTGCGCTACACGGCCAAGCTGACGGCGGATGTGGGTAAGATTGTGAAAACCGATATTGATGTGCTCAACGCTGCCGGGTGTGACGATGGTGAAATTCTTGAAGTCAACCAAGTGTGTGCCTATTTCAACTATTCCAACCGCCTGCTGAATGGCCTTGGGGTTACCACCGAGGGCGACATTATCGGCTACTATAAGGGTGACGATTAAGGCCAACGCCTAGCTGTTCAGGAATTCAAGATAATCTTCGGCTACTGCTTGCGCGGCGGCGCTGAGAAGCCGTTCGCCATGTTCAGGTGTTGCAAGGGCCGAATCTGCACCGACCCGGCCATCGGGAAAATCAGCCCTGTGCTGTTCCGGCGGTCCGTGGCGGTCTCCTGCGTGCGCTTTCAGAAATTCCAGGGATAAAGGCGCGTCCGGACGTGGCGGCGGTGGTGCATCGACAATACGCCGGGTTGCCTGGGTGATAGAGATTTCAGAAGGGGTTGCGTGCATGCCTTCCCATTCGCCGAACAGTTCATCGCGGATGATGTCCACCACATCGAAATCCCACCAGCTTTTGATGCGTATGTCTGCTGCCGATACTTTTGCGCCGCGCAAAGGTTCAAGATTTGCACCGTGGGCGTTGAGCACATAGATGCGCGAGAAACCATGCTGTGCGAGCGATGAGAAGACTTCATGGGCAACGGTGCGGAAGGTCTCAGGGTTAACGGAAACGGTTCCCGCAAATGCCATGTTGAAGGGGGCGGGGGTGTAGGCGAGAGCCGGGGCGACGACAGCACCTGCAATTTCTGCAGCCCTTTCCGCTATGTCTTCAGCACACAATGTATCGGTGCCAATGAGCCCGATTGGCCCGTGTTGCTCGGTGGAGCCGACGGGTACAATAATGCCGTTTGAATTTCTCAGATAATCGTCAACCTCCTGCCATGTGAGCAGCTGCAGCTTCATGATGTTTCCGATTTTATCCAGGCATCCACTCCCGGAAGATAGCTCTCAAGTTCCTCGGCAATAACCGGATGCTCGCCAAGCGCGGCGCGGTAGGCTGCGACATTGCCCGGCCAGCCAATGTCCAGTTTCAGCGCCTGGGCCACCCGTTCAAGAAAGGCGAATGTAATCGGAAAGCCGCAATCTGCCAGGGTCATATCTTTCCCGGCAAGCAGCGGGTTTGGATCAATCAGCCGTGACAGTTGGCCAATGCGCGTGTTGATGAGTGCCGCTTGCCGGGTGACGTGGTGTGTGTCCCGAACGTCCGGGTCCACATGGCCGAATAGGCCGCGCAGCGCCGGTTCAAGGCGTGTGTCGTGAAAACGCGACAGCTGGCGCACCATGGCGCGAGCGCGGATGCCTTCCGGCAGGAGAGGCGGGTAGGGGTGGATTTCGTTCAGATATTCGTTGATGGACTCTGAGTCTGAAAGCGTGAAGCCATTATCGTCAATGGCTGGCATGGTGCCGGCTGGGAACATCGCCCGGAAGTCAGCGTTCTCATAGCCATCCGGAGGGTGGCGCTCTTCCCACTCAAGTCCCTTGGCGCGCAAGACAATGCGCGTTTTTGCCGAATAAAGGCTGGGCGCGATGGCGTAGAAGATAAGGCCCATGGGTGTGCCCTTAAACTGAGAGGGTGGGCCACATGACCCACCCTGATCTTACA
>JBPCVY010000255.1:0-19940 GCA_051010055.1 Hyphomicrobiales bacterium
GTGTCAAAACGTGTCATTTTGAGTTTTCAGGCGAAAGGCGCCCGCCTGGCTTTACCAAAGCATTGTTTTTCTCTTTTGTGGCCTCAATGCCCGCCCTCACCCCCTGTGGTTAGGTGCCGCAACGGAAACAAAACCACCGCCAGCGGAATTCCGGTTTTTCTCACCAATGTTTTCGGGTATTGCTGTGGTGAGAAAAATAAAACATGCGTTGCAGGAAGTCCTGGGCGGCGGGAGGGAAAATGCCAAGAAAATTGAGCGACGACTTGCGGGCTGGCGCGCTTGTCTACCACTCTCACCCAAAGCCGGGAAAGCTTGAAATCAAGGCCACCAAACCTTTGGGAAACCAGCGCGATTTGGCGCTTGCATACTCCCCCGGCGTGGCCGCCGCCTGCGATGTAATTGCCGAAGAACCTGCCAAGGCCATGGAGCTTACCTCAAAAGGTAATCTGGTGGCCGTGATTTCCAACGGCACAGCCGTTCTTGGGCTGGGTTCCATCGGCGCATTGGCTTCCAAACCGGTTATGGAAGGAAAAGCGGTACTATTCAAAAAGTTCGCCGGCATCGATGTCTTCGATATCGAGGTGGATGAAACCGACCCAAAGCGCTTTTGCGATGTGGTGGCAGCGCTTGAGCCCACATTCGGCGGCATTAATCTTGAGGACATCAAGGCGCCTGAATGCTTCCAGATTGAAGACGCGCTCAAGAAACGCATGTCCATCCCGGTTTTCCATGACGACCAGCACGGCACCGCCATCATCGTCGGCGCCGCAGTTCTCAATGGAATTGAGCTGGCAAAAAAGGACATCAAAAAGGCAAAGGTGGTTGCATCGGGCGCCGGTGCTGCTGCATTGGCTTGCCTCAACCTTTTGGTGACGCTCGGTTTTGATCGCAAGAACATCTGGGTGACGGACATTGACGGCTTGGTTTATGAAGGCCGCAAAGAGGCGATGGATGAGTGGAAATCCAAGTTCGCCCAGAAGACGGACAAGCGCACTCTGGCCGACGTTATTGACGATGCGGACGTTTTTCTTGGTCTTTCCGCCGGCGGGGTTCTGAAGCCTGAAATGGTAACGCGCATGGCTAAACAGCCGCTTATCATGGCCCTTGCCAATCCAAATCCTGAAATCGACCCCAAGCTGGCCCAGGAAACCCGGCCCGACGCCATGATTTGTACGGGCCGTTCTGACTACCCGAACCAGGTGAACAACGTCCTTTGTTTCCCTTATATTTTCCGGGGCACGTTGGACGCCGGCGCCACAACCATTAACGATGAAATGAAACTTGCAGCGGTAAGGGCAATTGCAGCCCTTGCCCATGAGGCATCATCTGATGTGGCGGCCAAGGCATACGGTGGAAAATCGGGCACCTTCGGGCCAGACCGGCTTATCCCCAATCGGTTCGACCCGAGACTGATTTTGTGGATCGCGCCGGCGGTGGCCCGTGCGGCCATGGAAAGCGGCGTTGCCACCCGGCCCATTGAGAATTTCGAGGACTACAACGAACGCCTCAACCGTTTCGTTTTCCGCTCCGGCTTTATTATGAAACCGGTTTTCGAGGTCGCAAAGCGCCAACCCAAACGGGTTATCTACGCTGAAGGTGAGGATGAGCGCATATTGCGCGCAGCGCAGGTGGCGCTTGAAGAAGGGCTTGCTAAGCCTATCCTCATTGGCCGCCCGCGCGTCATCGAACACAGGCTGAAACGGTTCGGCCTTTCCATAAAGCCTGGTGAAGATTTCGAAGTAATCAATCCGGAAGATGATCCGCGCTACCGCGATTATGTTGCAACCTACTTGGAGCGCACAGGTCGAAAAGGGGTAACCCCTGATATTGCTCGCACAATCATCAGAACGCGCCCGACGGTTATCGCCTGTATCGCCCTTCAGCGCGGCGATGCTGACGCCATGATTTGCGGCCTTGAAGGGGAGTTCATCCGTCACCTCAACGATATCCGCAATGTGGTGGGCCTTGCCAGAGGCGAACATGATCTCTCAACCGTCAGCTTGGTGATCCTTCCCAAGGGCGCCTATTTCCTGGCCGACACCTATGTAACCACCGATCCTTCCGCAAAAGAGATTGCCCAAATGGCAATACTGACAGCAGCGAAGGTCCGCAGGTTCGGCATTGAGCCCAAGGTCGCCCTGTTATCTCACTCCAATTTTGGAAGCCGCAATTCGCCAAGCGCTGAAAAAATGCGCGACGCACTGGCTTTTTTGCGCGAAATGGCCCCCGATCTTGAAGTGGACGGCGAGATGCACGGCGATGCGGCATTGAGCCAGGAACAGCGCGACCGTGTGTTCCCGGCATCACTGCTTGCAGGTTCCGCCAACGTGCTGATTATGCCAAACCTGGATGCGGCCAACATTGCCTATCAGCTGATCAAGGTGATGGCCGATGCCCTTCCCGTCGGGCCCATTCTTGTGGGCGCGGCAAAGCCTGCCCACATACTTACACCGTCAGTAACGGCCCGGGGCGTTGTGAATATGACGGCCCTTTCCGTGGTCGATGCACAAGGCGGTGGACAATTGCTCTAGGCAAGGGTCTCAATCAAATCGTTCAGATATGAGTGGGACATAACCACCGCATAAGGGCTTTCATTGTTCGCCACCGGCTCAATGAAGACCTCGTAGCCGGAAACTTCGTTTGACGTTCCGATGAGGTTTCCTTGCTCCAGGACCAATCCGTCCAGGGGAAATTTCAACCCGGTGGACCGTTTGAATGCGGCCCTGGCAAACGGATAGATGGAAACGCGCGCACCGGGTGTCATTTTCATACGGAAGTCGCCCACCGTTGCGAAAATTACATCCACGGTGTCCACCATCAGCACCGCCTTTTCGCCTGCATATTTTGAGAGCACATGCAGCGCGGCAAGTGTGTGGTCGAACTGGTGGCCGGTAAATCCCAGCGCTAGGTAAAGCGGGGCTTTGGTGGCATAAAGGCACTTTTCGAAATCTGTCGTATCCTGTTCGGCAAATTCCAGAACTTTAGTGCGTTCTTCCCAAAAAGCGCGGTCTTTTAGGGAATCCATATCCCCGATAATCGCTGCAGGATGAATATGGTGTTCCTTGAGGTTATTCGCGGCACCATCGGCGGCAACCGGCACGAAATCCCGGGCGGCGAATTCCGCCAGAATTTGCGGGTCGATTTCGCCGCCCCCTATCAACAGCACAGGTGTGTCAAACTCCAAGACTGCCTTGGTATTTCCGCTTTTTTGCACTTTCAGCTTGTCATCCATGAATTTCGAACTATTGTCTGCTGCATCTCTCTGGGGTGCGTCCCATATGGGGCGCTGAGAAATACCCATTGAACCTGATCCAGTTAACACTGGCGGAGGAAGAAAGAGATGACAATGCACCCATAATGCTGTCAAATTTCTTGCACCGCCCTTCTGGTTTGACCAAAGGAGCGTTTTAATGAAACTCACCAGAACACTGTTTTCCCTTATTCTTTTCACAGGGGCAGTTGTCAATGCGCACGCCGCTGACAAGCCAACTCTGACAATATACACCTATGACGCGTTCGCCGCTGACTGGGGCCCGGCGCCTAAACTGAAGGAAGCATTTGAAGCAACATGCGAATGCACCGTGGACTTTGTTGCCGCCGATTCTTCCATTGGCGCATTGCGTAAAGTCCAGCTTGAAGGTGATGAAACAAAGGCCGACATCGTTCTCGGCCTCGACACCAACATTGCAGAAGCTGCACGGGAAACCGGCCTGTTTGCACTGCATGGCGCAGATGCCTCAAACCTTTCCATTCCCGTTGAATGGCACGATGAGACCTTCCTGCCGTTCGACTACAGCTACTTTGCTTTTGTCTACAACACAGAGAAAGTGAAGTCCGCACCTGCTTCTTTCACCGAACTTGCGGAGAAACCGGACGATTTCAAAATTGTCATTCAAGACCCTCGTTCTTCAACGCCGGGCCTTGGTCTGGTTTTGTGGGTGCGCGAGGCATATGGCGACAAAGCACCGGAAATCTGGAAAAAGATTGCCCCGAAAATCCTCACCGTCACCAAAGGCTGGTCTGAAGCTTATGGCCTGTTTCTGAAGGATGAGGCAGACATGGTGCTTTCCTACACCACTTCGCCTGCATATCACCTGATCGCCGAAAGCGATGCACGGTTTAAATCGGCTGCATTCAACGAAGGCCATTATGTGCAGGTGGAAGTTGCCGGCATTTTGAAATCTTCCAAGCAGCCCGAGCTTGCCCAAAAGTTCATGGCATTCATGCTGACAGATACCTTCCAGGATGTCATTCCGACAACCAACTGGACATATCCGGCAACCAAAACGGCAAAAGGCCTGCCAAAGGGATTTGAATCGCTGCAAGTTCCGGAAAAAACACTATTGATCGACGGCAAGAAGGTTGAAGAAAACCGCAAGGCCTGGATCGATGAGTGGCTGAACGTCATCGGCAAATAAGTGTGAGAGCGAACGTGGGGCGAGGAACCGAAATGACCCGGAAATCCCCTGCCGTTCGCTTTGCATTCTCTTTCTGGCCGGGCATTGGCGCTGCTGCGCTTTTGCTCGGCTTTTCTATTCTGGTGTTCGCGCATATCCTGAGCCTGCCCCAGGCGAAAGGCTCCATCAACCTCGATAGCCGGGTTTGGAGCACCTTGCTGTTCACCCTCTTCCAGGCTGGGCTATCAACACTGCTCTCTCTGGTGGCAGGCACGGCAATTGCCTGGAGCCTTCTTCATCAGCGCCGTTTCTTTGGTCGCAACATCCTTGTTGCACTTTTCTCCTCCGCGTTGGTCTTACCAACTCTGGTTGCCGTACTGGGCCTTGTAACCGTGTTCGGACGCAACGGCTGGATCAACGGCCTTGCGGAAGCCTTGACCGGCACATCTTTTGGCCCTTTCATTTACGGCCTTGCCGGCATTCTCATTGCCCATGTTTACTTCAACGCCTCATTCGCCGTGCGCGGTTTGCTCAACCGGCTTGAATCTGTGCCCCACGAGCGCTGGAAACTGGCGCGCAGCCTTGGCTTCACCGCCTGGCAACGGTTCCGTTTCATAGAATGGCCTGCCATGAAATCCGCGCTGCCAGGTATCGGCATCACGATTTTTCTTTTGTGCTTTACATCATTCGCGATCGTGCTCGTCCTTGGCGGCTCGCCCCGCTACAACACGCTGGAAGTTGCCCTCTATGAAGCAGTGAAACTCGATTTCGACCTTGCCCAGGCTGTCGGGCTTGCCTTGGTTCAAATTGTTGTTTGCGCTGGTTTGGTGCTGGTTGCGGCAAGCATTAGGTCGTCAGTAACTGCTGCAGCAAAATCATCTTACCAAAGCGCTTGGCCGGAACCTGCCGCAGCACGCTGGTGTCAATATGCCATTATCGCGTTTGCCGGGTTCGGGTTCATCGCCCCACTGACCGCAGTTATCTATGATGGCCTGCAGGCTGAGTTCTCGCGGCTGGTCACAGCGCCAACCTTCGTGCGCGGCTTTTTCACAAGCCTTTTGATCGCAACGGCATCAAGCCTCTTAACGGTCATGCTCGCCCTGGCCATCGGAATGGCGCGCCGCAACTTCAATGTGCCAGGAAGGTTTTCGCCAAATTTCTGGACCCGCATGACCGATCGCGCACTGGCCTTTTCAGGCACGCTTTTTCTGGCCGTTCCTTCACTCGTCCTGGGGCTTGGAATGTTCCTGATCGCCCGTCAGTTTGCCGGCCCGCTTGTCTACTGGACCGTTGCCGCAGTTCTGTGCGCCAACGTTCTCATGGCTCTTCCGTTCTCATTGGCAATCCTGACACCGGCGCTGGAAAAATCCGCGCTGCGTTTTGACAGGTTGTGTTTCTCCCTCGGCATAACCGGCATTGCCCGTTGGCGCTATGCGGAATGGCCGTTGCTGCGGGGCGATCTGGGATATGTCGTGGCTCTTGCCTTTTGTTTTTCGTTGGGCGATCTGGGAGTAATCGCCTTGTTCGGCAGTCAGAATTTCGCCACCCTGCCCTGGTTGCTCTATCAAAATATGGGCTCATACCGAACACACGACGCTGCGGGCATCGCCCTTATTTTGCTTGCCCTCATTGTTGCTATCTTCACTATCGTCCCGCGCATTTTTTCCGGAAAGTCCCATGTTGAAGCTTGATGCCCTCGCCTACCGTCATACCGGCCACACAGATGACGGGTATGAGTTCACCATGGAGGATGAAGCTGGCAAGATTGCCGGCATAACCGGGCGCAGTGGCAGCGGGAAATCAACCCTTCTCGATTTGATTGCCGGATTTTTGCCCCCCACCAGCGGCGTGCTCAACTTCGATGGCACAAACCTATTGCCTCTGCCGCCTGAAGAAAGGCCCGTCACCATTCTTTTTCAGAACAACAATCTGTTCGACCATCTCACCGCAGAAGAAAACATTGCCCTTGGCGCCAACACTTCCTTGCGCCTTAACGATGAACAGCGCGCCCAGGTGGCCGATGCGCTTTCTGCGGTTGGCCTTGAAGGGCTTGGCCACCGCCGCGCAGGCAAGCTTTCCGGCGGCGAGCAGCAACGGGTAGGTCTCGCCCGCGCCCTGGTACGCAATACGCCCGTCTTGCTGCTGGATGAACCCTTCAGCGCCCTCGACACCACCACCAGGCGATCAATGTTGGAACTTGTGCGCAAAATTGCCGATGAACATTTGCGCGCAATTGTCATGGTCACCCATGACGTACGCGATTGCGAGGCTATCGCCGACAAACACTATTTGCTGTTCGAGGGCCGGTTGCACCTACAGGAATAATAACCTGCTAGAGATAGGCGGCCACAATCCCGGAAAAGTCTTTCGCCTTCAGGCTGGCGCCGCCCACCAGGGCCCCGTTCACATTCTCAACCGCCATAAGCTCTGCTGCATTTTCCGGCTTTACCGAACCACCATAAAGAATGCGCACCTTGGCGCCTTCTTTCTCTCCAAGCAGGGCATTCAGGCGCTTGCGAATATGGCCGTGCACCTTGGCAACATCGCTCGTGGTTGGCGTTCTTCCGCTGCCGATTGCCCATACCGGTTCGTAGGCGATTATGGTGTTGCGCGCTGTTGCGCTTGCCGGCAATGAACCCTTCAGCTGGACGCCGATTACCCTCAAGGTTTTGCCATCATCGCGCTCGGCCTCTGTTTCGCCCACGCAAATAATGGCCGTCAGCCCGTTTTTGTGGATTGCGTCTGTCTGGGCGCGCGCATCGGCGTTGCTTTCACCATGGTCAGCGCGCCTTTCCGAATGGCCGACAATTACCGCCGAGGCCCCGGCATTTTTCAACATTTCTGCAGAAACATCGCCCGTATGCGCACCTGCATCAGCGCTGTGGCAATGCTGGGCGCCGGTTTTGAGTTTTGAGCCGCTGGAGGTTTCTTTCATCGCGCTGATGAGCGTTGCCGGCGGGCAAATCATCACATCACAACGCGGCGTATTCTTTTCCAGCCATGAATTCAACTTGCGCGCTTCACCAAGATCGCGCCTCAACCCGTTCATTTTCCAGTTGCCCGCCACAAGCGGGCGCGGTTTTTTTGCCATACGCCTTCCCCCACCATCACAATCCGCCCCGTACATTTGATGGCTGATAATCACCCCTACCGCAAGTGGTGGAGGGTGCGCGTTTTGCCGCTCTACCGGATGTTCACGCTTGCTGCGGCGACGAGGATTTCCCGGGCCGGGCAAGCATGCGCGCGGCAATCATGCCAATGAGCATGGCGATTACAAACACGATGGTGCCCGGGCGCATAAGGCCAATGCCGGTAATGGCAGGGCCCGGGCAAAAACCGCCCAATCCCCAGCCAACGCCAAAAATCGCAGCGCCCGATAGAAGCCGCCCATCAATATCCGTCGCAGTCGGCCACTGAAAGCGTTCAGAAAAAACCGGACGCGGCTTTTCCCTCAAAAGCCGGAAACCAACAAACGCCACCAAAACGGCGCCGCCCATGACAAATGCCAGGGATGGGTCCCAGTCACCGGCAAAATCAAGAAACCCCAACACTTTTGCCGGATTTACCATACCGGAAACAATCAGACCGAGGCCGAAGATGAGGCCGCTCACAAGGCTTGCAATCACTTTGACCATTGCCTCAGCCTCCAATCATATGGCGGATAACAAATACCGTTATCGCCGCTGTTGCCATAAATGTGCAGGTCGCGATTATCCCGCGTTTTGAAATCCGCGCCATGCCGCAAACCCCATGGCCGCTGGTACAGCCGGTACCAAGCGCTGAGCCAAAGCCGACAAGCAATCCGGCCGCCATCATAAGAGGTAGATTTTCGGAAACGCTCTGAACGATCTCGCCACTGGTGAACGCGATGTAGAGGAACGGCGCACCAGCAAGCCCCGCAATGAAGGCAACCCGCCATCCCTTATCCTCCGCAGAGCCTGGCGGCAGCAAACCGCCGACAATGCCGCTGACGCCGGCAAGCCTGCCGTTCAACCCCATGAGAACAAGCACCGCAATGCCAATGAGAATACCGCCGGCGGTCGCCGACAACGGTGTGAAATTTGCCATCTTTATTCAGCCCACTTTTTATCCCAGCCAGCAGTTTAACTGATTCCTGCCTCAAAAAACTCGAAACTTCATCTAGTCGATCGACGCGGAGGGATTCTTGTCTTCGTCCGGGGTTACATCAAGAACACGTGCGCGCATGACGATTTCAACTTTGGGCTTGCAGTTTGCCATGCAGAGCTTACCGCTGGACCGCATGTTATTTACGGGGCGCGGATCATCGACAAAGTTCGCTTCGTTGGGCATTTTGATCGACGCAAAGTTCTCGTGAGAGAGAACAAAATCATCTTCCACGATATCGTTCATGTTCAAAATGTAGGCAACCAGCGCATAGGTCTCATCAGGCGTGAGTGATTGTGCATCACCGAACGGCATGGCGCGGTAGACATAATCATAGACCGTGGAAAGATAGGGCCAGTAGGAGCCGATGGTCTTTACCGGGTCTTCCGAAGCAAGGGAATCCTGGCCACCAGCAAGCACCGGCCAGCGGTCAATCCCTTCGCCAAATTCCCCATGACAGGCGGCGCATTTTTCAATGAATGCCTCTTCGCCTTCAGCGACCGAGCCTTTGCCTTCGGGCAAGCCCTGGCCATCAGGCCTCACGTCAATGTCCCAGGCTTTTATTTCTTCAGGCCTAGCATCGCGCCCAAGCCCATACTTTCCGGCATCTGCGGCGCTAGCCGCAAATCCAAGCGCAAGGGAAACAGCGGCAAAGACCTTAAGAGACTTCAACATTTTCGACCTCGCCGTTTTCTCGCACATGCCAGGTTTGGACTCCGTTATTGTGGTAGATGGAATTCGTGCCACGCACCGCGCGCAACTCGTTCTTTGTGGGCTGCACATAGCCGGTGGAATCTATGGCCCGCGATTGCAGCAGCAATGGCGCACCATCCCAATCAAACTCGTAATAGAACCGGTGCAGGGCTTTGGGAAGGCTTGGCCCATCGATGCGGGCGCTGCGCCAGTCCTTGCCGCCATCAATGGAAACATCCACCCGCTCAATTGTTCCGCGCCCTGACCAGGCCAGGCCGGAGAGAACGGTGAAGCCTTTCTTATGCGCCAGCGGAGCCTGCGGGCTGGGATTTGTGATGACCGACTTGCAGTCCATCTCCCAAGTGAACCGGCGCGCTTTGCCGTTTTCCATCAGGTCGGTGTATTTGGAGGTTTCCTCGCGGGTGTGCCAGGGCATGTCGCCGACCTCGATGCGGCGCAGCCATTTAACCCACATATTGCCTTCCCATCCCGGCACCACCAGCCGCAAAGGATAGCCCTGTTCCGGGCGCAAAGCCTCGCCGTTCATCGCAAAGGCGACCATGCAATCGTCAAGCGCTTTTTCAAGCGGCACCGAACGGTTCATGCCAGCGGAATCACCACCCTCAGGCATTATCCATTTTGCATTCGTTTTAACGCCGGCCTCGTTCAAAACATGCTTGAGCGGCACGCCGGTATACATGACGCAATGGACCATTCCGTGGGTGAACTGGCAGCCGTTCAGTTGAGCCCCGCGCCATTCCATGCCGGAGTTTGCGGCGCATTCAAGAAAGTAAACCTGGTTTTGCCGTGGAAACCGTTTCAAGTCCTCCATGGTGAAGATGAGTGGTTTGTCGACAAGCCCGTTGATCATCAGCCGGTGATCGGCCGGGTCGATCTCCGCAATACCCGCATGGTGGCGCTCAAAGCACAATCTGTTGGGGGTTATGATGCCTTCAAGCTTGTGAAGGGGGGTGAAGTTGACAGAACTTTCCGTTGATGCGGTGAGCCAGCGCACATTGCGCCGGACCACGTCTTTCTCAAATTCTGAGGGTTTACCGTAGGGAAATGCATCAACCCCATCGCCCAGTGACTTTGACCAATCCGGCACATTTGGCGGCAGGTTCTCAGGGTTTGACCCAGCATGAGCCGCCGTGCCCGCAGCCGCCATGCCGCCAACAGCAGCGGCCGTTTTTATGAATTTGCGTCGTGAAAACTCTTTCTGGCCAATGGGTTCTCACCTCAATTGCAAATATTATATTCAAATATTCGAATGTATCAATGGGAATTTCGAAATCCGATTGCCGGATTCTGTTGGCTAGGTTCCGGTAATGGAGACGGAATTGTTGGGCGCAACGGAAACAGCGGGGTTGGCTTTCAGATAATTCTCAACAACGTCCCAGATGGGCGGGCCTTCGGTTGCTTCATTGACGCTTGCCCAGCCGGCGACCACATATTCGCGCTCCGGCTCAATGGGATTGCCGGTGCCCTGATGAACCAAGTTGGTTATCCGTTCATCCGCTTTCTTTGAAACGTCAATCGCATAGCCAAGCCCGCCGACGCGCACCATGTCACCGCCCTGCTGGTAGTAGGGATCAGGATTGAACAGGTTGTCGGCGACGTCTTCCAGTATTTCCTTGATGAATTTGCCAGTCATCTTGTTGCGGTAGGCCGCCGGGTAGGTCATTCCAACATGGTTGTAGAGATCCTCAATCGTAATCTCCTGGCCAGGCAGAAGGCTCGTGCCCCATCTAAATCCTGGCGAGAGTGAAATTTCCGCATCTCTTTGTTCCAATAATGCCTGGCAGATGAGGTCATCAAATGTGCCGTTGAAGTTCCCGCGACGGTAAAGGAGCGAATCTGTTTTGCCGATGACGCGTTTGAGCTCGCTTGCATAAGGTGCGCGAATTTCTTCAACTAAATCAGTAATTTCCGCATCCGGCGCTATGACATCTGAGAAAATCGGAATGAGTTTGTAGCTGTAGTCACGCACCTTGCCATCCCGCACATCAAGATCAATGCGCGAAAGGAACTTGCCGTTTGAACCTGACGCAATAAGGAGGGTGTCGCCGATTTTTTCCGGAGCCGGAATGGCATCATGGGTATAGCAGGTCAAAAGAACATCGATGCCTTTTACCCGCCCGGCCAGTTTGCGGTCCACATCAAAGCCATTGTGCGACAGGAGCACCACAACGTCAGCGCCATTTTCGCGCGCTTTATCAACATTTTGCTGCATCAACTCTTCGCGGATGCCGAACGACCAGCTCGGAAACATCCAGCGTGGATTGGCTATTGGCGTATAGGGAAAAGCCTGGCCGATAACGGCGATTTTGGCACCGCCCCGTTCGAACATCTTCATGGCGTCGAAGGCTGGTTCTTCCCATTCATTGTCGAAAATGTTCTGTCCAAGAAAGGAGAACGGAAGCTCTTCTTTGAGTTCCTTCACCCTGTCTGCGCCGTAAGTGAATTCCCAATGGCCGGTCATTGCGTCCGGCGTTAAGGCATTCATAACATTGACCATATCGCCCGCATTGGTCTTCAAGGACGTGTAAGAACCCTGCCATGTATCGCCACCATCAAGGAACAAAACCTTGTCATTTCGGGCAGCGCGGATGGATTTCAAAACCGTCGCAATCCGGTCGATGCCGCCCATTCGGCCATAGGTTTCGGCGAGGGTGGAAAAGTCATTATAGGTGAGCGCATAGGCGTCAGGTGAGCCGGCCTTGATGCCAAAATGCTGCTGGAAGGCATCTCCGGTAAGGTGTGGCGGCACCCCCTTGGCCTCCCCGACACCGATGTTTGCCGACGGCTCTCGGAAATAAACAGGCACCAATTGTGCATGAATATCAGTAAGATGCACCAATGTGACATTGCCCAGCGGCTCAAACGCAAGCAACTCGTCCTGGGTGAGTTTCTGCTGTGCGGCAAGTTTTGCCCACGGCGCCCCGGCGCCCCAGATCGCTGCTGCTGCCATGGAAACCTGAAGAAAATCCCTGCGCGAAATCATGCCAATTGCTCTTTGAAAATGTGCCGAGTTGGGTGGCAAAATTCGCAAAACCCGGTGTCAATTTTTCTCAAATTTTGCAATTTTTCCCATTTTCACGGCAGGTTATGCCCGCTGGCGCTCTTTTGCTTTAGGTCCGTCTGATCGGCTGAGCGTTACTGGCGCACTGCCGGAGATTCAACGGGCAATCCTTCGCCTCGCCATGCCAGATAAATTTCCAGGGCCACGAATTCTTCCGAGCCGCGTTTATAGGGCACCGCACGGATATTTTTCATGCAACCGGAAAAACGACGGTGAAGCGAACCGAGCTTTTGCCACTTGAGCCGGTAAGTCGGAAAACCGTTCGAATGACCCTGGCTCAAATGATCAGCGCGGATGTACTTGCCGTAATTGTCCTCATGGCAGTTCGCGCACGCCATATTGAGCTGGCCAACCCGGGTGTAATAAAGCTCCTTGCCTTTTTCCCACCAAGGCTTCATTGGCCCGTCAGACTGCACCTTCACCGGCATGCCGCGAGACTGATTGCGCACATAGGACGTCATGGAAAGCATGTTCTCAGATTCCCATTTCCATTCCTTGGCCTTCATGTTTTCTGTGCGGCACAGGTTGATGCGCTGTTCCAGTGCAAGGGGCTTGCTGAGCTTTTCATTCCACTTGGGGCTGGCCGCACCAACCCCCTTCATGGTTTCGGCTGCATCGTCGTGGCAGGACTGGCAGGACTTGCCCGCCTCGCCGTCCGCCTCGGACCAGAGTTCTTCACCCTTCTCGACCCACAAAAAGGCGGAGTTATCGAAATCGTCCTTCTGAAACTGCTGGGTTTCCGGGGAACGGAAGTCCCAGCCGGAAACAATCTCATCAAATGGATGGTCTGAAGATGCCGGCTTCACCTTTATGGTATCAATTCCTGCAGGTAGATCCTGGGCGTTCGCAATGGCGCCTGCGCAATTCCCGCGCCGGCAACAATGGCGGCCACGGCAATGGCGGTTGAGAAAACTCTTCTTCCCATTTCTCTCCCCTTCAGAACGGGACATCCAGACTTATCCGGCATCGGATGTGCGCGAATAACTCCAGATATTATGAGGGCAATTTTCAGCCAACACAACAACATATTCGAATATTTGAATTTATTGCATCGGATAAAATGATGCTCTTAACTTCCTGTTTTTAAAAACTGTCTGAATTTCATCGTCTTATAAGATTTCCCTTCTACGAACTGGAACATCTTCAGAAAATGATCTGGCTTTAAATACCCTTGTGCGCGGGCAACTTCGCGGGTTTTTGGCTTGGCCTTTGCCAATCCATCCATGGCCTCGGGAAAGAACTGAATGGTCGGCGTGAACCGCACGCCATACTTCTTTGCCAGTGCCTTTTCAGACAGCTCCTCGCCGTCAAAATCGGTCACCGTTCGCGAGCCGATAATGTTGAGCTGCAGAATGTCAAAATTCGATTTCACGAACTTGGAAATGTCTTCCCGGGCGAAATTCACAAAGTGGGTTTCCTTGCAGTAAGGACACCCCTTCAGTTCCCAAATCACGGCAAATCGCTTGCCGTTTTCAGACGCCATGTTCAAATCATCAGCAAGTTCCAGAAAACTCTCCAGGAACCAGTCTTGATGGTAAAGGCCGTCTTCGCCAAGCTCCACTGTCGGATTTGCGGCCATCAATGGCCGGGTGGCAACGCTCATAGCGCCACCGGAAATGAGCGCGAGCGCGTGTCTGCGAGTAAACAATTAAGCCTCCTCTTGACGTTTCGAAATAATATATTCAAATTTTGTGATGTTTGAGAAGGGCCAAAATGATTATTCGCTTTGCCATTGTTTTAGTGGTTTTGGTTTTTGCCCCGGCGGCCCATGCGGGTGCGCCTGATGGTTACGTTGCAGGTTTTGAAAAGGCCAACGCCCATTTACGCGCGGCTGCCAGCTACCTGCGGACGCAAAACCCCGACCTTGCCGCAATAGAGCTGGAGGAGTTCAACGCCGCCTGGGAAAATTTGCCCGCTGTTTCATCGTACGCCAGAAACGAGGGGCTCTTTAGCCAAATCATCAGTGCGGCGGCCACGTCGGGTGAAAACGCGTTGAGCTCGGTTGATGCTGGCGAACTGGAAAAAGCGCGCAGGGAACTTCTTACAGCGCGCGCTTCACTCTATGCCCTGCACACCGGCCTTGGCTGGGAAATTTTTGCCGATTGCATCTGGCGGGCAAATGAAACCGGCAAAGCCTTGTGGCCGTTCCGCCGTCCGCCGCCGGATTTGGAAGATGAAAGTGTGCGCGAAGAAATCAAGTCTGCGTCCAACGCCTATCTTGAAGCACTTGAGGCCTGTGATGCCAAAGCGCCATCTGCCATAAAAATTGATCCGGAGTTCCGGCGGCTGATAGATGGCTCGGTTCAGAGCCTGCAAAAGCTTCCCTCAAGGGTGGATGAAAAATCAACCGGTGGACTATTCCGCTTGCTGATTGAACTGCGCTCCTTTGACCGGCTACTCTATTTCAGGTTCGGATAAAGTTCTGCCTTAGACACACAGCACGGATTGTGCTGAAACATATCGAGCTCTATAACCTCCTGCCTTTTCGCACCTGGATTTTGCATGTCTTTCCGCCCTTCCATTCCGGTCATCACGGGCCTTGTTGTTGCCGCTGTTGGCGGATGGCTGGCGTCACTTGTGGGCATTCCCCTGCCGTGGATGCTGGGGGCGATTATAGCAACTTTAGCAGCAGCGCTCCTAAAGGCTCCGATTGCCCCGCCTACAGCCATTCTGGCGCCCATGCGCGCCACTTTGGGCGTTCTCCTGGGTGCGTCCATTACACCGGAGCTTTTGGAGAGGTTCGGCGAACTTGCGGTAAGCCTTTTGTTCGTGCCGCTGTTTATCATTGCAGCAACTGCGCTCGGGCTTTGGTACTTCACCCGCATCACAGGTATGAGCCGGGCTGAGGCTTTCTTTTCAGCGCTTCCCGGCGGGCTATACACCATGGTGGCGTTCGCAGAGGACATGGGCGTTGACATCAAGCGGATTGCGCTGGTGCACGCGCTGCGCGTGACGCTGGTGGTGATGCTGTTGCCCTTCATGGTCTATTTCTTTGCGCAAGGAGATGCGCCATTGGTACCGCGCCCGGTCACGTGGTTTGCCGATGTTCCGTTGCGCGATCTTGCCTTTTTGACGGCGTGCGCTGTAGTTGGCTGGTGGGTAGGTACAAACTTGCGCATTCCAGGCGGCGCCATCATCGGCCCACTTGTCTTTAGCGCTGCCTTGCACATTACCGGCGTCACCTCTGCATCACCGCCCATGGAGGCTGTTGTGATTGCCCAGGTGGTGCTGGGTGCTGCAATTGGCTGCCGGTTCGTTGGCGTCGACCCGAAGGAGGTGAGCTTTGCCCTTGTTCATTCGCTGGGTTTTGTTGTGCTCATGCTGGCGCTAACGGTTTTGTTTGCCTGGGTGATTTCAATTCTGGTGGACATCCCCACAATCTCCGGCGTTCTGGCGTTTGCCCCGGGAGGCCTTGCGGAAATGAGCCTGGTTGCGCTCTCCCTTAGGCTTGATGTGGGTTACGTGGCGACATTGCATGTGGTGCGCATATTGCTGGTGATGTGCGTTGCGCCCAGCGCCTACAAGCTTTTGCGAAAAAGGCTTACCGGATAGCCTCTAGAAGCTAGAATTGATGGCGGCCGAGCATTGCCGCGGCAGCCTCACCAAGACGCCCGGTCAATAGATAGTTCACCCCGAAAATGGCCCCTGCAAAAATGCCGGCCAGCGCCAGCGGTGCTGAAAGCGACAGGGTTGCCATGCCGGTGATGCCCTGTCCGACGGTGCAGCCAAGGGCTGATACGCCGCCGAAACCCATCAACACAGCGCCGGCCAAATGCCTTCGCATCTCGCGCAAATCATCATACCCCTCCCAACGCAATTCATCGCGGAAAAGGGCGACGCCAAATGCCCCAACAATGGTGCCCAACACCACGCCGATTCCGAATGTTATGGAGGCGCCGGTAAATGTAAGCAGATAGACAATCGCCTCGCCGGGCGGCAGGACATAGGTGAGCGAGAGCACCCGCTGCGGCTCAAACGGGTCATTGCCGAGCCAGCCGGTTACCCAGAACCCGCCAGCAACGGTAAGTCCTATGGCCAGTCCGGCGGCAATGTCGCGGCGCGATTTTCTGAACTCTTCGTCTGCGAAAACCCAATAGGCTGCAGCAACCACAACCGCCGCAGACACCAGCACCCAAGGTGCTGCTCCCTGCCAGCCCGTTATCCAGCCCAGAATTTGCGGAACGCCCTGCCCGCCTGCCCCGTCCAACTGGATAATGAACGGGTCGAAAATGGTTATCCGCACCAGGCCTAACACCCCGCGCGCAGTCATGAACGCGGTGAGCCCGAGCACCAGGAATGAGAAAAAGGCGCGCAAATCCCCGCCGCCCATACGCACCAGAATGCCATATCCACAGGTGCCGCACAGTGCCATGCCAAAACCGAACATGAGCCCGCCAACAATCGCACCCAGCCAGCCGAAGGACGCCGAAAGATAGAAGGTGGAAGGCAAATCAACAAATCCGAACAGATGCAGCGCCTGGGTCGCAACAACAGCGGTGGCAATGGCCAGCGCCCAGGCTTTAAGGCGCAATGTCTTGCCACCAAGCACATAGTCTTCAATGGCGCCAAAGGTGCAAAACCGCGCCCCGCGCGCGGCAACCCCCATCGCCACGCCGCACAGGGCGCCGCACAATCCCATCACCATGTGGATTGGCAACTCGCCCATCTGCATTCCCTGTCTGCTCTCTTGAGTTTTACCGCCTACTCGGGCGCGCAATAAATATCGTACAGAACCTTGATGACGGCCCGCGCCTCATTGCTGGCAAGACCGTAGTAAATCATTTTGCCGTCACGCCGGGTGGTTACCAGCCTGTCAGCGCGAAGCCGGGCCAATTGCTGGGAAACTGTAGGCTGGCGCATATCCAAAAGCTCTTCCAAATCGCTGACGGATTTTTCTTCCTCAGCCAGCATGCACAAAATCATCAGCCGTGTTTCATTCGACAGCGCCTTGAGCAAGTCTGATGCGGCCCGGGCATTTTCTGCCATCTCATCGTGGCTGGAGAGTGTGTCTTCTGCTGTTAATGCCATTGAATGTTCCCCTTCCCTTGTGTAGTGCCCTTTGAACGGCCTTTATCATAATCATCCAGCAACTTGCTGAGCTGCACATAAAAATGGGCCTCGCCCGGATACCCAGTGATGCGCCCGATTTCGCGCCCGCCCTCGATCAGCACGAATGTGGGCGAGTACATAATGTTTTGTACGAAAACCAGCTCCGGCGGCCTGTCACCATAGATGTTGACCCGCCGGACGGGTGCGCGCTTTCCTTCGTAGGTCTTGTGATAGACAACCCCTACCTCAGCTTCCCATTTCGCACACCAGGGGCAGCCAAGCTGCTCAAACATAATCAGTTCCAGCTTTCCTTTCGCACGGCCCACTGAGGGCGCCACCGCCAAAAAGCCGGCAGCGGCTGCAAAGGAGAGAAACTGTCGCCGATTCCAAAACATATCAATTTCACTATACATCATTTCTCACATATATGATATTACGAATATGTGATTGAGCCCCGGAGAGGCAGATGGATATCGATATCGGAATTTGGGGCGCATTTCTAGGCGGCTTGTTATCCTTCGCCTCACCTTGCGTACTTCCCCTGGTTCCGCCTTACTTATGCTTCCTGGCTGGCCTTTCCATGGAACAGCTCACTGGCGACGAGTTGGCCCCCGGCGCCCAAAACCAGATTTTCATGTCGGCCCTGGCGTTTGTTCTGGGCTTTACCACCGTTTTCGTTGCCATGGGCGCTTCGGCCTCTTTTGTCGGCCAACTCGTAGCGGACCATATGGACACCCTGGCTGTTATCGCTGGCATCATCATCATCATAATGGGGTTACATTTTCTGGGTGTTTTCAAAATACCGCTGCTCTACCGCGAGGCACGGTTGAATGTTGATGCAAAGCCGGCGGGCCTCATCGGCGCCTATGTTATCGGGCTGGCTTTCGCGTTCGGCTGGACACCGTGCGTGGGCCCGGCACTGACGGCAATTTTGATGATTGCGGGCAATGAGGATTCAGTTTTCTCCGGCGCGTTGCTGCTGGCAGCCTATGCACTCGGCATCGGTGTGCCGTTCTTGTTGGCGGCGGTGTTTGCAAAGCCGTTCATGAACCTGATGCGGCGGTTTTCCAGGTATCTGGGCATGGTGGAGAAAACCATGGGCGGGCTCCTGGTGCTCACAGGCATTTTGTTCATCACCGGCTCGATGAATGAAATCGCATTCTGGATTCTCGAAACCATGCCATCGCTCGGCAAGAACGGGTGAAGAGGGGCAGTTAAAAACTCGCTTTTACGTTTTCTGCGCTGGCGGGTCGTTTGATTGCCCGCTTGTACCAGTCCTCAACATGAGCTGCCTCGTCCAGGTTGAAGCCGATAAACAGCCAGCGGTTGATTGAGATTATTGAGGGCATGTCGGCGAGGGTGAATTCTGCGCCAGCAAGATAGGGGCGCTCGGCAAGGGTTTCGTTCAAAATGCGCACATTGCGCCGGGCGCTGGCTGTGGTGGCGGCGAACTTCTCATCATGGGCAACGGAAATATCGTGATGTTCGCGAGCGGCAAAAAACATTGGCCTCATGGAAGGCCACAAGGTGGCGATTTGCCAGTCCATCCATTTTTCAACCTCAGCGCTTCTTTGAGGTTCGTCCGGGTAAAGCCCAGTGCCGTTGCGGGTGCGGCAAAGGTATCGGCAGATGGTGTTGGATTCCCACAAGATGACATCGCCATCCTTCATCACCGGAATGCGCCCGTTCGGGTTCATGGCACGAAACTCAACCGTATCCAGCCCACCATATTCGCGCCCGCAATCAACGCGCTCGTAAGGCAGGCCCAATTCATCCAGCGTCCACAACACTTTCTGCACATTCGTTGAAGATGCCCTGCCCCAAATGGTGATCATTTTTCCGCTCCCCTGCCCGATGCGAATTCCGCCAGCCTTGAAAGTTGTAAACGTGTGTGGAACAACCGGCAATCGGTCAATGTAATTTCAAAACAGACAAAGCAGGAGAAACACCACCGTGAGCGGCCCATTGAACGGACTGAAAGTGCTCGATATGACCCGCGTTCTGGCCGGGCCGTGGTGCACGCAATTGCTCGCAGATTTGGGGGCGGAGGTTATCAAGGTTGAGCGCCCGGGCGCTGGCGATGATACACGCCAGTGGGGCCCGCCATGGCTGAAAGACAAGGACGGCAATGAAACCGCCGAATCCTCCTACTACATGTCCGCCAACCGGGGCAAAAAATCTGTCACCATAGATATTGGCGATGCGGAAGGCGCGGGCCTGGTGCGCGAGCTGGCTGCAAAATCTGATATTTTCATCGAGAACTTCAAAGTTGGCGGGCTGGCCGCCAAGGGCCTTGGGTATGAGGACCTCAAAGCCGTCAATCCGGGCCTCATCTACGTCTCGATCACCGGTTTTGGCCAAACCGGGCCGATGGCCCAACAGCCCGGTTATGATTACCTGATACAGGCCATTGGTGGGTTGATGAGCATTACCGGCGTGCCCGACGGCATGCCCGGCGCCGGGCCGCAACGGGTTGGCCTTGCGGTCGGCGATCTGACAACCGGCATGTATGCCACAATCGGCATTCTGGCAGCCCTTCACCACCGCACTCAAACCAGCAAGGGCCAGTATATTGACCTTGCCCTGCTTGATAC
>JBPCVY010000256.1:0-9262 GCA_051010055.1 Hyphomicrobiales bacterium
GATGGCCCGGAAGGCGTGATTTGCAGCGCTTGGATACCCATCACTGACGATGCCATCAAGAACGTAAAGAACGTCATTTTTGGAGATTTGCCTGACGTCTCTCTTGCCCCACTTCTGCACGAAGTCACGCTTTAGCAGCCGCTCAGTATCTTTCCAGCTTCTATTCTTTCGTCTGGCGTACTTTTGGATAAACTCTTCCACGAAACCATCAAACTGCTGGATACGCGACGTCTGGCTGAGCTTGCGCTTGTCATCGGCTGGATCATTGCCCAATGCAACCTCGCGAAGCGCTGCATTTGCTTGTTTTCGGGCGTCAGAAAGGCTTAGCGCTGGGTAGCGCCCAATCGTGAAGCGTCTCGGTCGACCGTTCATCCGATAAAGTAAGACAAATGACTTTGTGCCCTGCGGACTGACACGCACACCAAAGCCTGGAATTTTGTTGTCCCAGACTTCAAACTGAGTTTTGGGATTAGGCGTCAATTTTCTGACTTTGACATCTGTGAGTTGTTGAACGCTCATCCACCATTCTCCCAATTAGGTAGCGTATAGGTAGCAAAACCACGTGTGTTTCCATGACTCGCTATGATTCAGTATGTGTAGGTTTTGTTCAAAAAAACAATGAATATCATATAATTAATATCAAGTATGGTTAAGTATGTTTCAATTCACCCCATAATTCCTAATCTCGGGGTCGGAGGTTCGAATCCTCCCGGGGTCACCACATCCAGTTGTCCGGTATTACGATTGGCCGGAAGGAACCTCTGGCTCAAGCTCTTGCCAGTTGTCACCAACCGCGCCGACGCATGAGATGCCGTCAGGGCGGGTGTAGATGATGGTCCAGGTGCCGCCGTCAGATACATAGACTTCCACCATTTTGCTGGCCGAAATCAAGCCGATCGCCCGGCGTGATTCTTTGAACTTGTCGCCGAGTAGCTTCTGAACCTTGGCGTGTTCGGCGCAACGGGCAACTTGTGCCTGTGCAGGTGTGGGGGACATGGCGCTGGTGCCGGCTAAAATCGAAAATGCCAGCGCTGCGGAAAAAATGGCGTTCTATGAAAATGTGGGGGTCATATCAACCTCTATTGAAATGGCAGCCGAAAACCGGCGGCCTTCATCTGCTTCTTACAATCCCATTGCGCGGATAAGCAGGAACATGGTCATCGAGAGCGTTGCGATAAAGGCAGTATAGATTGCGGCGAACTCCCAGCCATTTCCATAACTGATTTTTTCGGTGGCTTCGTTGTTATCGTCTGCTGCTGAGTCTATCTGCAGCTCTTTTTTGTAAAGTGGTTGGAAAATCATTATTTCCATAAAAAATCATCCGTCGAATTATGATTGAATTTTTGAATTTTACTGCCGATCGGCGAAAAAACTTTTGAATTTTTGACAAAATTTTCTAAATAACTGACAAGGAATGGGTGTCTTTTCTTAATTTCGGGAAAATGGATGCGCAACAAACCTGGGATAATGCCTGAGCTAACCCGTTTCGCGTACAACTACGTGAAAGAGCATGGCGGGGACGCAGACAAGGTGCTTGCGGAATCCGGCGGCACTCTGGAGGAGCTTAATCAGGGCGAGCACTACATCCCTTTTCAGGTGTATTTGGAATATTTTGAAAGAGCGGCGATTGAGCTGAATGAGCCCAACTTGGGGCTGAAGCTGTCTGAAGAAGTGGATATCCCTCTCATCGGGCCGATTGGCTATGCGGGAATGGCGTCGCGCACATTGTGCGATTCAATCAAGGTGTGGATGCGCTTTGAGAAGCTGCTGCTTGATGGCTGCAGGTTCGAGATGGTCGAGGAAGGCGATATTGTCCACATAATGCAAATCGAAGCGCGCCCGTCTCATCAAAGATACCGCCAGAGGCGGGAGTTCGTTGAATCATTGTATCTCCAGTTCTACCGCCAGCAAACCGGTGTTCATATCGTGCCAAGAGTTGTCAGGTTCGCTCATTCATTCAATGGAGATATCTCAGAACATGAGCGGATTTTTGGCTGTGAGGTTTTGTTCGATCAACCAGTTATAGAGACGGTTCTGGACTGGGAGTTGCTGGATCTTCCCATCAAGTCGGCTGACGAGAATTTGTTGAAAGTGCTGTGGGACAATTGTGAAACAGTCCTGGCAGAACACCGCAACACAAGCCCGGACATTGTTGCCAAGACGGAAAGGCTGGTTGTTGAGTTGCTGCCGAAAGGCAGTGCAAAGGCGAAAGTGGTAGCGTCCGAACTGGCAATGAGCGAGCGCACCCTTGCCGCAGGCTGGCGAAAGATGGTGCTTCGTTCAACGAAATTCTCGATGATCTTCGCAAAGACCTTGCGTTGCGTTACATCAGCCAAGAAGAATTGCAGCTCATCGATGTGGCATTTCTGCTTGGCTATGCAAACCAGTCAGCCTTCACCAACGCGTTCAAGCGCTGGACTGGAAAAACCCCGCGCCAAGCCAGGATATCTGCGCTGAAGTGAGTTGGAAATCACATGTAAGAGTTTTTCCGGTTTTGGATGCCGATGCATAACTGGGACGGTCTGGAAGAGCGCCCGCCCTCTTTTCATTTTCTCGCAGATGGACAAGAATTAAATGAACACACTGTTCATATGATAATTCTCTTGGCTGGGACGAATGGCGAAAGAGCCTTGGATAGAACCTTCTGTAACTAAGTTCGTTCATGACTATGTAAAAAAGCATGGCGGCGATGCGGACAAAGCCATCGCCCAAGCCGGATTGACCCTTGATGAGATAAGCGATGGGGAAGGACTCATTCCTTATGTTTCCTATGCGCGGGTTTTTGAACTCGCTGCTGAAGAACTTGATGAGCCTAACTTCGGCTTCCACATTGGCTTAAGTGTTGAGCAAAGTGTTTTTGGCGCCATAAGTTTTTTGATGATGTCCTCGCACACTTTGCGAACTGTTTTGAAGAATTGGTCGCGATTCGAGAACGCACATAACGATGCTTATAAGGTTGAATTTGTTGAGGAAGATGATGTCGCCAGAATAAGGCATCACGCGGCACGGCCATCATTTGATGCATTCCGTCATGAGGCAGAGTTTTCAGATGCTGCGTTGATACGGATGCTCCGTTCGATTACCGGAGTTCACATTGTGCCGGTCGAAATGCGCTTTACTCATGCAAATACCGGCAATCCGGCGGAGCTTGAGGAGTTTTTTTTTCGGCTGCCCCGTTTGTACGACCAAAAGATACCAGAGACGGTGATTGATGCCAAATTGCTCGATCTCAAGGTGAAATCCGCAGATGAGGGATTGGCCGACATATTGGCTACCCACTGCGAGCACACGTTGCGGGAGCGTTCACGAAAGAGCCCTGATATCGTCACCCAAGTGGAAAGGCATGTGGTAAGGCTTTTGTCGAGCGGCGATGCCAAGGCTTCTGTCGTTGCGGCGGAACTTGCTTTAAGCGAACGGACGCTGGCGCGCCGGCTTGCGGATGCAGGCACCTCGTTCAATGGTATTCTTGATGGACTACGCAAGGATATCGCCATGCGCTATTTGAACCAGCCGGATCTGGATCTCATTGAGGTTGCGTTCTTGCTTGGCTATGGCAACCAGTCTGCTTTTACAAATGCTGTCAAGCGCTGGACGGGCACAACGCCCAAGCAGCTGCGGCTTGCATATGTCAGGAAAACAATGGCTGGAAGTAATGGCTAGCCAAGCTCCGCCAGCGCTGGAAATGTTTCCAGCAGCCAATAGGCCATGTTGGAGAACGAACCGGTGATGAACATGACACCGGTTACCACAAGTAGGCCGCCCATCGTCTTTTCAACTGTGCCTAAGTGCTTCCGGAACCGTTGCATGCAGGAGAGGAACGGGCGAACCGCGAGTCCTGCCAGGAGAAACGGTATCCCAAGGCCAATTGAATAAGCAGCAAGAAGCAGCGCGCCTTCTGCGACCGATTCCTTTGCTGCGGCAATGGCAAAAATAGAGGCAAGCACCGGGCCAATACATGGCGTCCAGCCAAATGCGAAGGCCAGCCCCATTAGATAGGCGCCGACAATGCCGACAGAGGGGGTGGTGGTCTGATAGCGTACTTCCCGATTCAGCAGCGGAATGCGGAACAGGCCCAGGAAGTGCAGCCCCATAATGATAATCATGATGCCGGCAACCCAGCCCAGAACGTCTAGGTGGGAACGCAAGACCTGGCCAATGACAGATGCTGCCGCGCCCAGGGCGACAAAAACCGTCGAAAAGCCAAGGACGAACGCAAAAGATGAAATGGCGACGCGTTGCGCCATGCCGGGTTCCAATTTGTCGGAAGAAGAAAGCTCCTCCAGCGATGTGCCCGCCAGATAACACAAATAGGGCGGCACGAGCGGCAATACGCAGGGCGAAAGAAAGCTCAAGAGCCCTGCGCCAACCGCTGCTGGATAGGTGACATCTGCCATTTTACTTTGCTAGCCGTCTTTAATTTTCGCGTGCGCGGGAATAGACCAGAAAACAGTTCACTATGCAGTCAAAAATGCGTCAGACCCCCTGCGTCACATTCCCACCCGGTAAGAAATTGTAGGAGAAATAGATTTGACACTGAAATTAGGTGGAAAGTAGAGAGAAAGTAAGTTTAGATAGTGCTTCTTGTGCAGTATTATTAATAATAAGCACCATCTATACAGGCTTGGCTTAATGACTGCTTCAAAAAACATCGCAACAAAAGCTTTTGCCCCGGCTATTTTAACTGCTTTGCTTTGTGTTGCCGCGCAGGCCGATTGTGGCGACAGCCCGGGCAAGGGCGTGGACTGGACGAACTGCAACAAGTCGAAAAAGATCCTTAGCGGAAGCAATCTGCAAGATGCCAAGTTCGCCAATGCCAACCTTACGTCAACGGATTTACGTGAGGCGAACCTGACTGGGGCTAATTTTGAGCGAGCCACCATTGTCCGGGCAAGTTTCAGCAAGGCTATTTTGGTGAAGGCCAACTTGAGCGGAAGCAATGGCGCCAGGGCACGGTTCAAGGGTACCGACCTGACCGGTGTAACGATGGTTAAGGCGGAAGCCGGGCGGGCGAACTTTACCGACGCCAATTTGGAAGGCGCGGACCTTAGTAAATCCGATTTGCCACGGGCGGTTTTCTCAGGGGCCAAAATGTCTGGTGTGAACCTGAAGTTTGCCAATATTGCACGGGCAGATTTTCGTGGCGCAGAAGTTTCCGGCGTTGACTTCACCGGCACCTATACTCTTAGGGCCCGGTTTGAAGGTGCTGATCTTTCCAGTTCCAAGGGGCTTACCCAGTTACAGCTTGATGCTGCTTGCGGCAACGACCAGACCAAACTGCCATCCGGCGTTTCGGTACCCGTCAGCTGGCCCTGTGCTGGTACAGAGGAAACGGAATAAGGCGCCTTTGCGTTTCAAATCCTAGGAAATTAACGGAAATGCCAGCTTGCGCCCAACCGCAGGGTGTGGCTGTCGAATGCACTGCGCATGCCAAGGCCGCCAAGGCTATATGTATCTTTTCCGTAATCGGCGTAGAGATACTCAAACCGCGCAGAAACCTGATCTGAAATCATAGTTTCGAAACCGGCGCCCACAGTGCCGCCCCAGTAAAATTTCTTGCTGCGCCCGCCAGGCCCGCGTGCCCAGATGTCGGCAAGCGCCAGCCCGCCGGTGAGATAAAGCAATCCCGGCCCGGTTGGGAGCCCTGCACGCAGCCGGAACGAATGTTGGCCATGATCAGTAATCCTGATATCGCCAATGCCCGGCCGGCTTAGGGTTTCACTGATGTTGCCAAATCCGGCATCAGCTTCCACACCAAGAACAAATCCACTCACATCGAAATTGTAGCCGAGAAGAACGCCGCCCATGGGCCCGTCTGCACCCTGTTTCCAGCTTTGTGCGAATTCACCCTCCACGGAGTTGGACGAATTGAGTGATGCGTAGCCCACATGCAGGCCAACATAAGGCCCGGCCCATTCCGAAACGACGAATTCAGACGGTGCAGGGCCCAAGTCGGCAGCGCTGGCAGCGCCAGCAAGGCACATGCCCGCCGCAGCTATGCCGGCCAATCCCACGCTAAGCGCGGTTTTTCGTATTGGATAGTATTTCATGACGCTCCAACTAAGACTCAAGCCCTTTTCGAATTTTGGTGATTCATCTCAAACTCAGAGGTTTTGTCAAGTTGAACTTCAGTCTTGCTTAATACGATTCGCAAGCCGATTGTCCGGCACTCAAAACGACTGGAAGTACTCTCGCATCTCCCAGTCGGTTGTTTCGCTCAAAAAGCGGGAAATCTCAGCCTCTTTTATGGTGCAGATATACTCAATGAACCCCTCGCCGAGCTGTTCTTTGAAAAGCCTGCTTTTCCGCAAGGCGGAAACGGCATCCATGAGACTGGTTGGCAAGCGCGCGGCGGCAGCATCATAAGGGGCATCAGCTGCCGGGCCGGGTCCAATCGATTTTTCGACGCCATCCAGTCCGGCAATGATTTGGGAAGCGGTGTAAAGGTAAGAATTTGCGGCAGGTTCACCTGCACGGTTTTCAATGTGAGCACTATCGTCGCCAGGCTGCCCGCAGGCTCTTATCATTGTGCCGCGATTGTCATATCCCCACACCGCCCTGTCGGGCGCCAATGCATGGGGCCGGTAGCGTTTGTAGCCGTTGATGGTTGGTGTGGTGAAAACGGAAGTTGCGTGAGCATGTTCAAGCAAGCCGCCTGCATAGTGCAGGCCATATGCGCTCAAAATATCCTCACCCTCTCCAGCGAAGAGATTTTCTCCGGACTTGGCGTCGGTAATGGACTGGTGCAGATGCCAGCCGCTTGAAAAGATGTTTGTAAGGTGAGGCCGGCACATGAAGGTTGCGTGCAACCCTTCGCGCTCGCATACCTGTTTTACCGCCCCGCGGAGCAAAACAAAATTGTCAGCATTGGTGAGCGCATCATCCGGGTGAAACGTGAGTTCAACCTGGCTTGGGCCAAACTCCACCTCCATTGAGCGTAGGGGAAGGCCAAGCCCGATAAGGTTTGTCCGGATAAGATCCATGATGTCAGCGAGCTCATCAAACCTGTTTTCGGTGAGATATTGATAGCCTTGCGCAATGAGTTCCACGCCGGGCACGGCCCCGGGATGGGTTGCATCTTCCGGGGCAAGGCGTTCTTCGAGCGGTTGAAAAACGTGGAACTCGACCTCCAGCCCGGTGATGAGACTTTTGCCCTGTTCTTCCAGCCGGGCCAGCTGGTTGCGTAAAATCTGGCGGGTCGAGAATGGCATAGGCGCGCCGTCTCCATAGTAGATATCGCACAAAACCCACCCGGTTCCAGGCGCCCAGGGCAGCATGCGGAAAGTGGCCGGATCCGGTACGAGTGTGAAATCCGAGGCGCCGTCCAACCGGTTTTCGTTCATGGCGCCGCCGGGTTGCCACACCGGGAAAACCGTCCGGTGTGAGGTGTCTTTGAGGAGTAGTGTTGTTGTCAGCGCACACCCGTTACCAAGGCTGAGTTTGTCGTCGGCTATCAATGATTTTCCGCGCAAAATGCCGTGCTGGTCGGCAAATGAAAGCCGCATCAGGTCTATCTCGCCCTTGGCAATGCGCCCTTCAATCTCGCGGGCAAGGACCGCTTGCTCGTCTGTCCACAGGCCGTGGCGTTCGGCAAAGTTCATTTTCGCGGCTACCACGGCGAGCGCGCCCAGCCTGAGGTTTCGCGCCTTTCAAGTTCACGCGCTTTCCACTCATCCTGCCAATTATCCAGCTGGGCGATGGTGTCGAATGCAACCGGGCCGCGCAGGTTCCCATTACCGCCAAGGGCCGGCAATTCCCCACCGCTTTCAGCAGCATCAATGGCCCGGCGCAAAAGCCTGCGATAGGCGATTATGCCAACGTCGGATTTGCCAAGGTGCTCATTTGTGCGGTCCTGAAGGGCCCCGGGGCTTTCTACCGCCCACTGGTCGTGCACATTTATGTCGAGCCCCATGCCAAGATAGGTTTCCTTGCGTTGTTCATTAGGATTGAAGCCGTAATTGTTCCGCTTGTTGATTTTGGGCCGGTAGCTGGGGAGTTCGTAAAGTTTCAGCCGCTGCGCGCGCATTTTCTCCTTATCAACCGGGCCGGTAAAACTGGTGAAGGTGGCGTACCAGTAGCAATTTTCATCATCCACCGGCACGTGCCATTGGGTGATGGTCATCTCAGGTGACATGGGAATGGAAATGCCATGGGGGAACACCTGATTGGTAATGCGAACATGCATGCCTTGATTGTCGAGATTGCGCAGGGCAATCAATCGCAGGCCGTAATCGGTTTCCTGAACTTGTATCTCAGGGCGCGGATACTCCCGTAAAATCTGGGTCATCGGCTTGTCTGCGCCTGATGAAGTGGCGCGGAATTGCTTGCCGTAGGAATCGGCAGGGTCTTCATCTTGCAGGAACCTGTGCAGGAAAGAAGCATGCGCCGGGTCGATGCCCACTTCCAGCGCCTGCAGCCAATTGCACTCAATAAAACCTTTGAAGGAGAAAACGTGTGTGTCCGGGGCCTCGAAGCAATCAAACTCGGGGAATGCAGGCGGCTCGCCCTCTCCCATGAACGCCCAGATTATGCCCGCCCTCTCTTTTACCGGATATGCCGTGTGCTTGATGTTTTCATGCATACGGCTTTCTTTCGGCTCGGCAGGCTGCTCCAGGCAGCGGCCATCATGGTCGAACAGCCAGCCATGGAAGGGGCACCTGAGGCCACCATGTTCCAGGCGCCCATAGCACAAGTCGACACCTCGGTGCGGGCAGTGCTTGCCGATAAGGCCCAAAGTGCCATCTTCACTTTTGAACAATACCAGCTCTTCGCCCAACAGGCGTACCGGAACAACAGGGCGCGGGCCGGCAAGCTCATCGGCCAACGCTGCAGGTTGCCAATATTGGCGCATCAACTTGCCAGCAGGGGCAGCCTTTCCGGTTTGCGTAAGGCGGGCATTGAGCTCTTCACTCAGCATTTCATTCCTCTAGATCGGCATCCGTTCAGATGGAATCGCTCGTCAACGTTTCCATCTGAACGGATTGAGCTGATCGTCCTTATGAACGAGCAACTTTAACCGATCGCACCGAACCGGCAAGGTTTCGGTGCGATCGAATGTTGCTCTTGCCGGCAACGATAGAGCGGTAATCTGGAGAGGGCAAGCCGGTGCCCAGCGGAGGGAATTATTGTGCTGTTGCAAGCAGCCTCCACCTTATGACACTCTTGAAGAAAACAAACTTAAGGGAGGGCGCCGCATTGGAATTTCCACGTGAGTATAACGCCACGGTGGATTTGCTGGACAGCAATGTGGAGCGCGGGCTGGGCG
>JBPCVY010000257.1:0-14205 GCA_051010055.1 Hyphomicrobiales bacterium
TTGACGATCTTGAGCTGCTGAAAGAGGCAGCCTGTGAGGCCGGTGAGTTGGCCTCTGACATGTTCAAGCGCGGCGTTGAAAGCTGGGACAAGGCCGACAAGACACCCATCACCGAAGCTGATTTGGCAGTGAACGGTCTTTTGCAGGCGCGCCTTACCGGTGCGCGGCCTGATTATGGCTGGTTGTCTGAGGAAACCGCCGATGCGCCTGATCGGCTGGAACGTGTGCGCACCTGGGTTGTCGATCCAATTGATGGCACCAGGGGCTTCATTCGCGGCAACGATCAATGGTGTGTTGCTGCAGGACTGGTAGAAAACGGGATTGCCATCGCCGGGGTTATCGTCCGGCCCTTGGCAAATGAGATTTATGTGGCCGCCTCCGGCATGGGCGCATTTCTCAACGATAAGCCAATCGTCGTTCATGAGCGCGAAACGGTGGCCGGTTGCCGGCTCATCATGCACGACCATTTGCGCACTTCAAAGAAATGGGGCGTGCCATGGCCCCCGCTCAAGACATCCATGAGCACGTCGATGGCGCTGCGGCTTTGCAATGTCGCCTCAGGCGTTGCAGATGCCACCATCGCCATTTCGAACAAGAGCGACTGGGACCTGGCCGCTGCCGATATATTGGTGCGCGAGGCCGGTGGGCAGATTTCCACAAGAGCCGGTGAGCAATTGATTTATAATCAACAAAAGACACGCCATAACGGCATTCTTGCCGCCTCCAGCAGCCTTTATGGGCCGCTTCTGGAGCACACCCGGCAATGGAAACTGGCAGGACAAATGTAAAACTAAAGGATTTTCGATGCCTGATAAGGAAGTTAAACCAAAGCAGCTATTGCATCTTGTTTTCGGCGGCGAGCTGGAAAGCCTGGAAGGAACCGATTTCAGTAATCTCGACGAGCTCGATATTGTCGGCATTTTTCCCGACTATGCTTCCGCCTATGATGTCTGGAAATCGAAGGCCCAATCGACAGTGGATAACGCGCACACGCGTTATTTCATAGTCCACATGCACCGGCTTCTCGACCCGGACAACGACGGCAAATTCGGCTGAAAATTACTTAGATAATTTTTCCAGATAGCGGCCCAGCGAAAGCGCCGCTGTCGAATAGGCTTCCTGCAAATCCACATCCCAATATTTGAGCTGGTCAAGCGGAATGGGCTTGCCGGTCACCGCGCACCGCACGAAATCGCCAGGCGCGATGACCTGGTAGTCCCCGCCCACATAGCGCAACCGCGCCTCGCGGCCGGGAGTGAATTTCGGTTCGAACCTGTTCATGGGGCCAGTGATACCGCCAAATGAAGGCGATTTCTACAGGTGGGTGACAATTTTCCTGCGCCTCACCACTTTTTCTAGAACAGCGAGCCCTGGTTCTTATCACCGCTTTTGGGTTTTGCAGGTTGCTTCGGTTTTGTGCGTTTGGCAGGCCCGGCGCCCTTTTCACCGACTACCGCATCGACCGCACCGTCGTGGAACTGGATCTCTATGGCCTCGCCAGCAGATGTTGCCGCTGCCGCACGGAGTGGATTCGCGGATGCCTTATCGCGCACCAGAGCAAACCCGCGCGCCAAAACACCCTGATAACCAAGCGCTACAAGCAGCTTGCCATGCCCATCCAAGACCTGACGGCGGCGCTCGAAACCCGTTCGCATGGCAATGGCCGCACGCGCGCCTATACGCCCTTCAAGCCGTTCGCGCTTTTCTGAAACAACACGGCGGATGCCGGCCGGACTGTGCAAGGCGCTCAGCCGCTCCAGCCGCGCCCTGTGCACACCAGCGCACGCCAACAGGCCGCGCCCCAGCCGCTGAGATGCGCCATCAAGGCGCTGGCGCGGCAGGGCAAGCGCATCTTCAAGGCGCGGCAGCCCGCGCGATGCCGCCCGCAAGGATTGCACCCTTTCGGATAGGCCCCGCCGTACCCCGCGCCGCAACCGGGCTGAAAGATCATCCATCTGGGCCAGCAAATCCATGCGCACTGGCACCGCCCGTTCCGCCGCTCCCGTTGGAGTTGGCGCGCGATGATCGGCTGCATAATCGATGAGCGTCCAGTCGGTTTCGTGGCCAACCGCGGAAACAAGCGGTATGGCGCTTTCAGCAGCGGCCCGGACAACCGCCTCTTCGTTGAACCCCCAAAGGTCTTCCAGCGAGCCGCCGCCACGGGCAACAATAAGAAGATCAGGGCGCGGCAATTCTCCACCCGGCTCAAAATTATTGAAGCCACGGATGGCTGCTGCCACCTCATCGCCTGATGTTTCTCCCTGCACCCTTACTGGCCACACCAGAACCCGGCGCGGAAACCTGTCGGCCAATCTGTGCAAAATATCGCGGATTACCGCCCCGGTAGGCGATGTCACAACGCCGATCACTTCTGGAAGGAACGGCAATGGTTTCTTACGCGCCTCGTCAAACAGACCTTCTGCCGCGAGTTTTTTACGCCTTTCTTCCAGCAGCGCCATGAGCGCGCCAACACCGGCAGGCTCCATTGTGTCGATAATAATTTGATATTTCGATTGGCCGGGAAATGTTGTGATTTTGCCGGTGACAATCACTTCAAGGCCCTGCTCGGGCTGAATTTTCAATCTGCCGGCAACGCCCTTCCAGATAACGCCATTGAGAACCGCCTTGTCATCTTTCAAATCTAGATAGACATGGCCCGATGCAGGGCGTGAAACCCGCCCCAGCTCGCCGCGCACACGTACATGGCCAAATGTATCCTCAACCGTACGTTTGAGTGCAAAGGAAATCTCCGATACCGAATATTCCGCTACATTCGAAGCGGTGGTGCCGTCATCGCCTGGCGCATCGAAAGGCCACGCAGGCGTATCATCATCTGTGGACATTTAATGCCGAATCCCTGTCTGTCGTTCCCCATGAAATGCTAGAACTCTTACAAGAGCAAGAGAGGTGTGTATGAATATTCTGGTTATCGGTTCTGGCGGGCGCGAACATGCCTTGTGCTGGGCAATCCGCAACAGCTCCCTTTGTGATGAGCTTTATTGCGCACCTGGAAATGGCGGCATAACCGGAGTTGCCAAGTGTGTCCCTCTGGATTCGGCAGACCATGATGCGGTAGCAGGTTTTTGCACAGAAAATGATATCGGCCTGGTGGTTGTTGGCCCGGAAGTTCCTCTTGTTGCAGGCCTTGCAGATGATTTGCGCGCTAAGGGACTTATGGTTTTTGGCCCCTCAAAGGCAGCTGCCCGGCTAGAGGGGTCGAAAGGGTTCACAAAAGACCTTTGCAAAAAATACAGTATCCCGACGGCTGCCTACGGCCGCTTTAGCAATCTCGAAGAGGCGAAAAATTACCTGATTAAAACCGCCGCACCTGTTGTGGTGAAAGCTGACGGGCTTGCTGCAGGCAAGGGTGTGATTATCGCTGAAACAGTAGAACAGGCCGAACAGGCCCTTGATGACATCTTTGGCGGCGCGTTTGGCGAGGCGGGTGCAGAAGTTGTTATTGAAGAGTTTCTGGTAGGTGAAGAGGCCAGCTTTTTCGCCCTGGTGGATGGCAAAACCGCCCTGCCGCTCACCACCGCCCAGGACCATAAACGGGCCTTTGATGGCGATAAAGGCCCAAACACCGGCGGCATGGGGGCCTATTCGCCCGCCCCGGTGATGAGCGAAGAACTATGCCAGCGCACAATGGATGAAATCATCCTTCCGACTGTTTCTGCCATGACCGAAGACGGCAACCCCTATCAGGGCGTGCTTTATGCCGGGTTGATGATTACGGAGAAAGGGCCTCAGCTCATTGAGTACAATGTGCGGTTTGGAGACCCTGAATGCCAGGTGCTGGTGATGCGGCTGAAGGACGATATTGTCAGCCTGTTGTCAGCCTGCTGCGAAGGCCGCCTTGATAAAGTTTCGACAATTCGCTGGCATGATGAGACAGCCCTTACCGTGGTGATGGCGGCAAAGGGATATCCCGGCTCATATGACAGCGGCAGCATAATTGGCAGATTGGCGCAGGCGCGCAGCGATACTGAAGTGGAGATTTTCCACGCCGGAACCAAAATGGCTGATAATGGCGCCATAATCTCGTCAGGCGGGCGGGTTCTAAACGTCACCGCGCTTGGCAAAGATGTAACAGATGCACAGAAACGCGCCTATGACGCGGTTTCAAAAGTAGAGTGGCCGGGTGGATTTTACCGCCATGACATTGGCTGGCGCGCCGTTAAACGAGAAGTTGAATAAGGGGTTACCAATTTATTCAAACGCGCTATTTTTGTCGTATGAATAATCTGATTGATCGTCAGGACAGCTACGAAGGCACAAAACCGGTCGTTGAAGCCCACCGCTTCGACGAGGACCGCCTTGAGCGCTTTATGGCAAATCACTTGAACGACTTTGAGGGGCCGATTTCGGTCGAGCAGTTCAAGGGCGGCCAGTCCAACCCCACTTACCGGATAGTCTCACCATCGGGCAAATATGTTCTGCGCCGCAAACCGCCTGGGAAACTGCTGAAATCCGCCCATGCCGTCGATCGCGAATACCGGGTGATATCGGCCCTGAAAGCACAGGATTTCCCGGTGCCGCGCCCTTACATTCTGTGCAAGGACGAAGCCGTCATCGGCACCATGTTTTACATGATGGATTTCGTTGAAGGCCGCATTTTCTGGAACCCGCATGTGCCCGATGTAGGCTGTGAAGAGCGCACTGCCATTTTCGATGAACTGAACTCTACAATTGCCAGGCTGCATTCAATTGACCCGGACGCTGCGGGCCTTGGCGACTTTGGCAAGCCCGGCGGCTATGTGGCGCGGCAAATCTACCGGTGGTCGGAGCAATACAGGGCCTCGACGACGCAAGACATTCCGGAGATGGAGCATCTCATGGACTGGCTGCCGGGAGCATGCCCGGAAGTTTCCGATGTTGCGATCGTTCACGGAGACTACCGTCTCGACAATACGGTTCTCCATAGCACCGAGCCGCGCATACTTGCGGTTTTGGACTGGGAGTTGTCTACCCTTGGCGACCCGATGGCCGATTTCACCTACCACATGATGCAATGGCACATGCCGCCATCGAAAACCGGCGCCGGGGTTGGTTCGCTTATCGGCCACGATTTGGCCGAGCTTGGCATTCCTTCAGCTGAAGAGTATATCGAGCGCTATTGCGAGCGCGCCGGGCACAGCAATATCTCCAACTTTGATTTTTATTTTGCTTATAACTTCTTCCGCATGGCGGCGATTTTTCAAGGCATTGTGGGGCGCGTGCGTGATGGTACCGCAGCCAATCCGCACGCTGCGGCGATGGAAAGCCAGGTGGCGCCCATGGCGGAAGTTGCCTGGAAATACGCAAAGCGAGCCGGGGCTTAAATTTTTTTAGGTGTTTGGCGGCTTTAAAACGCCGTGAAACAGGCCATATTGAGGCTATGAGCGATAAGAAAATAGGATTGGCGCTTGGTGGTGGCAGCGCCCGCGGGCTGGCCCACATCACCATGCTGGAAGCTTTTGATGAGCTTGGCGTAGAGCCCGCGGTGATAGCCGGTTGTTCCATGGGTGCGCTCGTGGGCGCGGCATATGCATCCGGCTTTAGCGCGCGCGAAATTGCCGAGCATGCCTGTGATGTGCTGGGGAACCGGATAGAAGCGGCCAGGCATCTTTTCTCTTCACCCCGAACAAACGTGTTCAACCTCATTGAGTTGAGAGGGCTCAATGCCATCCGCATTGACGGCACTGAACTTGCCGCAATCGTGCTGCCGGACGGCTATAGCGAGCACCTCGAAGACACAAAAATTCCCATCAAAATCGTCGCCACCGATTTCGAGGCCCAGGAAGAAACCGTTTTTACGGAAGGTCCGCTCTTGCAGGCGGTCGCCGCTTCAATGGCCATACCGGGCATCATCTCAGCGCCCGAAATAAATGGCCGGCTTTACGTGGATGGCGGCATGACCAATCCGGTGCCTTTTGACCTTGTCCATAATGATGCAGATTTCATCATCGCGGTGGATGTGACCGGCAAACCACCCATGCGCGATGGCGGCCATCTAACGAACATTGAATTGGCAACCGGCGCCATGCTCACCATGTTCCGGCAAATTGCCATGATGCGCCGGAAGTTTTCACCGCCCGATATCTATATCGAACCGGCAATCGACCGTTTCACAGCAGCTGATTTCTTCAAAGTTCGTGAAATTCTGAAAGCTGCACAGCCGGCCAAAGATGAGCTCAAAAGGTCAATTGAGGGCCTGCTCACCGCCGAGCACTGAAGAACTCTTTCAGAAGGTCCCCGCATGCACGCCCGATAATGCCGCCATAGACTTCAGGCGCATGATGGCACGTGGAATGGCTGAAGACGCGCGGGCCATGATCAACTCCGCCGCCTTTTTCATCTTCCGCCCCGTAATAGAGCCTTCTGATGCGGGCAAAGGAAATCGCACCCGCGCACATGGGACATGGCTCAAGGGTGACGTAGAGATCGCAACCGGTAAGCCGTTCTGAGCCCAGCTTTGCCGTTGCCTCGCGAATGCACAGAAGTTCTGCATGGGCGGTTGGGTCTTTCAGCTCCAGAGTGCGGTTGCCGGCCCGCGCCAGCACTTCGCCCGCACCGTCGACAATAACGGCGCCAACAGGCACTTCCCCGCGTTCCTCAGCCGCCCTGGCCTCTTCAAGTGCAATTTCCATAGGCATATTGAACATATTCATGCCCCTGTTTCGTCTTTGTGCGTGTGTAAGGTCAAGGGGTTTGATAAGAAACCCTCATGCAAAAGAAGATTGAACAATCCGCCGGAGAACGGATCGCCAAGCGCATTGCGCGGGCGGGCGTTTGTTCCAGGCGCGACGCCGAGCGGATGATTGCCGCCGGTAAAGTCACCCTCAACGGCAAGTTGCTGGAAAGCCCTGCAGTAAATGTCGGGCCGGACGATAATATCCTGGTTGACGGAAACCCATTGCCTGAAGCGGCCAAAGCGCAGCTTTGGCGCTATCACAAACCTGCCGGGCTTGTAACCAGCCACAAAGACCCTGAAGGCCGCCCCACCGTCTTCGAAAAGCTTCCCCAGAAGTTACCCCGGGTCATTTCCGTTGGCAGGCTCGATATCAATACTGAAGGCTTGCTGTTGCTCACCAATGACGGCGAACTGGCCCGCACGATAGAATTGCCGCAAACCGGCTGGCTGCGCCGCTACCGTGTGCGGGCATTCGGCAAAATCGATCAGGAACAACTCAACAAGCTCAAAGGCGGCATTGAAATTGACGGCATCAAATACGGCCCCATCGAAGCGCGCATGGACAAGGCCCAGGGCAACAACACCTGGCTCACATTGGGCCTGCGCGAAGGCAAGAACCGTGAAGTCAAGAGGGTTCTTGAGCATCTGGGTTTGCAGGTAAACCGCCTCATCCGACTCTCGTTCGGTCCGTTCCAGCTTGGCGATCTAAAGCGCGGCGAAGTAGCCGAAGTCTCCCCGCAAGTGCTGCGCGATCAGCTCGGCAGCAAAATGAAGCGCGTGGGCGCAAAACCCGGCAGGCAAAAATCAGGCAAACCTCATGCGCATCGTCAGCGGAAACCATAAAGGCAAAGCCCTTTCCGGGCCGAAATCCCGCGCCATCCGCCCAACGTCAGACCGCACCCGCGAGTCGCTGTTCAATATTCTGAGCCATGGCATTGAAGGGCTCGAACTGGAGGGCGCACGCGTTCTGGACCTTTTTGCAGGCACCGGCGCGCTTGGCCTTGAAGCCTTGTCACGCGGGGCGCGGTTTTGCTTGTTTATTGAAGAAAGCGCCGAGGCACGGGCGCTTGTCCGGCGCAATGTGGAAGCAATGGGCGCAACGGGCGCCAGCAAGATATGGCGGCGCGATGCAACCCGCTTGGGGCGTTCAGCCCCCATGGCGCGGTTCGATCTCATCTTCGCCGACCCGCCCTATGGCAAGGGCCTGGGTGAAGAAGCCCTGGCTTCAGCGCTGGAAGGAGGCTGGCTGGCGGATGGGGCCATTTGCGTACTGGAAGAAGAAGCCACAGCGGAAATTTCCCCTGTTGCCGGGTTTGAGAAAATCGATGGGCGCACCTATGGAGATACGCAAATCATAATCTTCAGAAAACGCGGTGATTAGCTGCGCCCGAACAGGCGCTCAATGTCTTTAAGCTTTAGTTCCACATAGGTGGGCCGGCCATGATTGCATTGGCCTGAATGGGGCGTTTCTTCCATCTCGCGCAACAGGGCATCCATTTCTTCTGCCCGCAAGCGCCTGCCTGAGCGCACCGAACCATGGCAGGCCATGGTGGAAAGAACGTGATCGATACGCTCTTTCAAGGATTGGCCCTCACCCAATTCATCCAAATCATCGGCCAGGTCTTTAACGAGGCCCTGAATGTCAGTATCGCCCAATACCGCGGGCACTTCACGCACAACGATCGTGCTGCCGCCAAAGGATTCAAGCACTAGGCCAAGCTCTTTGAATTCTTCGGTCCGGGTTGAAAGCCGGTTCGCTGCGGCCTCATCCAGTTCAACCACCTCAGGCACCAGAAGAGCCTGGGTTGAAACGCCGTTCTGTTTCATCTGGCCCTTGAAGCGCTCATAAACCAACCGCTCATGGGCTGCATGCTGATCGACAATCACCATGCCATCTTGGGTTTGAGCTATAATGTAGTTTTCATGCACCTGGGCCCTTGCTGCGCCAAGGGGCCGCTCCAAGGATTCCGGCTCTGGCGCTTCAAGGTTTGCCCGCGCGTCAGCGCTTGGCAATTCCATGCCTTCAAACGCTGCCGGGGCGATTTCCCCGGCAAGCGGTGCCTGGTAGGCGTGGGCCTGTTCGGCAAAACCTGCCACCTGATGCGGCCTGTAGGCGGGGGCAAAGTTTCCGCCACCCCCTGGCCTTAAGGCATGCAAGGTGGCCGTTCCGCCGGTGGTGGATGATTTATGCCCGGCCCCGGCCAGCACTGATTTCAGCGCGCTCACAATAAGCCCGCGCACCAGCGAGAGATTTCTGAACCTCACCTCAGCTTTTGCCGGGTGCACGTTCACATCGACTTCATGGGGGTCGAGATCAATAAACAGCGCCACCATGGGATGGCGGTAGCGGGCAAGGAAATCCATATATGCACCGCGCACAGCACCAGACAGTTGCTTGTCACGCACCGGCCTTTTGTTGACGAACATGAACTGCATGTTGGCCTGTGACCGGTTAAGAGTTGGCAATGCGGCATATCCGGTAAGCTGAACCCCTTCGCGTTCCTGGTCGATAACCAGAGCGTTTTCGGCAAATTCGCGCCCCATAACTTCACCGACGCGCTTTAAACTCGCATCCATATCGAGTCCCGCCGCCGGGAAGTTCAAAACGCTACGATCGCCCGCTGTAAGGGTGAAGGCCACATCGGGATAAGCAAGGGCAATACGGCGGATAACATCGACAGTCTCGTTGTTTTCCGACCGTTCCGATTTCAGAAATTTCAATCGCGCCGGTACCGCATAAAAGAGATCGCGCACTTCAACCCGGGTGCCTTTAGTTCCGGCTGCAGGTTTCACCGGCCCCAATTTGCCCCCTTCTACGCGGATTTCATGCCCCTCCCCGTCCTTTTGCCGGGAGGTAATGGTGAGCCGCGATACCGAGCCGATGGAAGGCAACGCTTCGCCGCGAAACCCCATGGTGTTGATGTTGAGAAGGTCTTCGCCGTCAAGCTTGGAGGTGGCGTGGCGCTCAACCGCCAGTTCCAGCTCTTCTGCGCTCATTCCCGAGCCATTGTCGGAAACCCTGATAAGGCTGCGCCCGCCATCATTGAAAACCACATCCACCTGGCCAGCGCCCGCATCAAGGGCATTTTCAACAAGCTCTTTTACAACGCTGGACGGGCGCTCGATAACCTCGCCCGCCGCAATGCGGTTTATCAGCCCTTCAGGAAGTTTGCGAATGCGCATTTTCAGTGTGCCGCCTCGGTGGTGAGGTTTAATCATGCCATGAGTCGCTTCCAGCGGCAAAGAAGGACTACATGGTTTTCAAATATTCCCGGGTGAGTACTTTGCCCTCTTCGACAGCCGGCTGGTCAAACGGGTTAACCCCCATCAGATGGCCGGTGATGATCGTCTCCAGCATGAAATGCATGAGCAGAGCGCCAAGGCTGCGCTCATCAAGCGTATCTATGGTGAAGACGCGCACGGCGCGGCCATTGCGGGCGAGCGTTTCCGCACTTGCGCGCTGCTCGCAGTCAACGAGGTTTCCAATTGAATGGCCGGCGAGATAGCCGACAAGCGGGTCAGCGCCATAGCTTTCAGGTATCCTCGGTCCGGTGCCGGCCGCATTGGTCATGATGAAGGTAACGAGCTTGTCTTTCGGCCCGCCGTTGAACAGTTGGAAAAGGGAATGCTGGTCAACCGGACCGGCAGCGGCAACCGGAGTGGTGCCGAGGCCGTCCTTGCCAAGGCTCTCTGCCCAAAGCTGGCCAAACCATGCCGAGAAAAGCCGCAGCCTGTCTGAATAGGGCATGATGACAGCTGCGGTGTGCCCCATTTCTGCAGCAAATTCTGCATTGATGATCGCTCCCAGCGCCGGCGGGCAATCCATGGGAGCTGCGCCCTTCAAAATCGGCGCAAGCGCATCACCGGCGCCCTGGCGCAGGAGTTCCACATCAAGTCCGGAAATGAGCGCCGGTAACAGCCCCACATTGGACAGGACTGAATAGCGCCCACCAATTTCCGGGTCATGGTCCAGAACCGTAATGCCGTGGCGCTCCGCCAGGCTGCGCAATGCATTTTTATCCGTGGTGCCAGGCTCGCTGATGGCAAGGATGTGCCCGGCAATGTTCCACTCAAGGCCTGCATCACGCAAAGCCTCGATTGCGGCAATGCACTGGGCGATTGTTT
The DNA here is from genome assembly GCA_051010055.1 of Hyphomicrobiales bacterium. GTDB lineage: Bacteria > Pseudomonadota > Alphaproteobacteria > Rhizobiales > CAJQND01 > CAJQND01. The sequence continues at coordinate 10,799 of JBPCVY010000257.1, forward strand.
CAGGCGTTCCGCCAGACTTGGAGATAACGATAAAGCGGGTTGTCTTAAGCTCAATATCGCGCAGGACCTCACTCATCGTGACACCGTCGAGATTGTCCATAAACACCAGACGCGGGGTTGATGCGCCGTCGAGGCTTGGAATCCGGTAACCTTTCAGTTGCGCTAACGCCTGCCCGCCCAGGGAAGAGCCGCCGGTGCCCAGTATGAAGACAGCATCTGCACCCCGGGTGAACCCTTCCAGCACCTTGCGGCACTCGGCGATGTCATCTGTCCTTTGCGGCAGAAGCAGCAACGGCAAACTGCCGTCTTCATAAGCAGCACGAAGCTTTTTCAGCGCGCTTTCGGCCTGCGCCACGCGCGATTCAAAGTGTGTCTTTGAAAGTCCGCCTTCACCGATATTGGTTTCAAGGCAGCGGGAAACATCTTGCGAATAGGGCACAGAAAATCGTTCCTGAAGTTTGACCTTCTACATGCCCTATCCGGCCATATGTATTCAAGCCGGTTTGTTCAGAGATCAACCGTCCGTGGGCCCTGATTTAAGCTCCAACGGCTTGCCGACAACGGTGATGATCAATTCGCCAGGTTTCAACAGGCGTTTTGCGACCCGTTTTACGTCTTCCAGGGTTATCGCTCTCACCTTGTCATTGCGGGTGTCGATATAATTGATGCCCAAGTCATCCACCTGAATTGCCAGAAGCTGGCCGGCAATCTTGCGCGAGGTATCGAACCGCAGCGGGTAGGACCCGGTGAGGTACGTCTTTGCCTCTTCAAGTTCTTTTTCAGTCGGCCCGTGTTCAGCCATGCGCGCAAGTTCTGAGCGGATAAGCTTGATGGTTTCCTGGGCGCGTTTGTTCTGGGTTGCAGCACCGCCAATAAACACCGCACCATGATCAAGCGGGGAAAGATAACTGTAGACGGAATAGGAAAGCCCGCGTTTTTCGCGGATTTCCTCTGTAAGCCGTGAACCGAACCCGCCACCTCCAAGGATGTAGTTCATAATGTAGGCGGGAATGAAATCGTCATCTGTGCGCTTAAGCCCCGTATGGCCGAACTGGATAACCGATTGCGGAATATCGCGTTCAATGACACGCAACGTCGCGGTTCGATTAACGCTGGCCTCTTCAATCGGCTTCATAAGCAGTTTTTCAGGCAAACCGCCGAATGTGTCATCCAGGATCTTGCCCAGGGTTTCCGCATCAACATCACCCACCACCGCAACTTTCAAACCACCACGGGTGAAAAGCCGTTTGGTAAGCGCATGCAAATCCTCGCCTTTAATCGAGGAGACACCTTCCATTGTGCCTTGTGAAGAGCGCGAATAGGGATGATCGCCAAAAGCCAGCTTCATCCAGTTGCGGGTGGCAATCTTATTCGGCTCTTGTTCTTCGGAACGAAGGCCAAGAATGATTTGCTTGCCGACGCGCTGTAGCGGCTCTTCGTCAAAACGCGGATTGTTGAGGGCCAGTGAAAGGAGGGCGAAAGATTCATCGCGGTTTTTTGTCAGTGTCTGGAACGTACCGTAAAAACGGTCCCGGCCGGCATCGAAAGACATTTTCATTGCCAGCTTGCTCATTTTCTTTTGGAAATCCTTCGAGACGATTTCGCCGGCGCCTTCATCAAGCATGCCGGAAAGAAAATGGGCCAGGCCCTGCCGGTCTTTCGGATCGCTTGCCGAACCACCGCTGAAAGCAAACCGCATCGTCACCAGCGGAATGGAATGGTCCTCAACCAGCCAGGCTTCTATACCGCCAGGGCTTTTGACTTTCTGGATTTCAATCGCCTGGGCAGCAACCGACATGGCCAGAAGGACAAACCCGAAGGCCACAAACTGAAGTGCACGAAATGCGCCGGTTTTATAAACTATGCGGCCGTTCATGATTTCTGCTCGCTTTTTTCTTCCTTGGCCTCCGGTGCGGCTTCTTCTTCTTTAAGCAAAAGCCCGGTTACAGAGCGCTCGCGCAACAGGTATTTTTCCGCTGCCGCTTTGACCCTTTCTTTCGTTACCGCTTCTATCCGTTCAGGCCATGCAAGCACATCCTCAACGGTTTGGCCGGTGGTCATTGCAACGCCGAATATACGCGCGCGGCGGGTCTGGCTGTCCAGCGCATAGATGGTTTGGGAAATCATCGCATCCTGCGCATCGCGCACTTCCTGGTCAGTCACTCCATTGGTGATGAGGTCTGCAAGAACCTCGTCAACGGCAACTTCCAATTCTTTCAACTCCTTGCGGCCACTGCCAGGCTGGGGCGCCCCGTAAACGGCAAGGGTGCCAGTATCAAGCGCATCACCCCTGTAGTAAGCGCCGGCATAACTTGCCTTGCGCTGTTCAACGACGAGTTTCCGATAAAGCCTGCTGGTTGTGCCGCTGCCAAGTATGTGCGCCAAAACATCCAGCGCAGCTGCTTCTTCCTGGTCGTCGGTAGCATAAGAAGCAACAACATAGGCACGGCGCAAAGACGGCGACGTTACTCGGGGGTCTTTCAACACCACGACTCGCTCGGCCTGCGCGAGCGGTTCTACTGTGCGTTTGCGCGGGATGAATTCACCGTTCGGCGGAATTGAACCGTAGTATTTTTCCGCCAGCGGCAGAATGTCTTCCGGTGAGACGTCACCGGCAACAATCAAGATTGCATTCTCCGGGGTGTAGTAACGTTTGTAGAAAGACAGCGCATCTTCCCGGGTGAGCTTGCTGACTTCCGTTGGCCAGCCAATAACCGGCTTGCGGTATGGGTGGGCAAGATAAAGCGCAGCATTCACCTGCTCTGACAATCGTGAAGATGGGTCATTGTCAATGCGCGAGCGGCGCTCTTCAAGCACTACGTCCCTTTCCGGGAGCACATCTTCATCCCGCAAGGTGAGATTGACCATGCGGTCTGCTTCAAGCTTCATCACAAGCTCAATGCGGTCTTTTGATATGCGCTGGAAATATGCGGTGTAGTCAACTGAAGTAAACGCATTGTCGCGCCCGCCATTACGCCGAACAGTTTTGGAGAACTCCCCTGCCGGAACGGTTTTGGTGCCCTTGAACATGAGGTGTTCAAGAAAATGCGCAATACCCGATTTGCCGAATGGTTCGTCTGCTGAGCCCACTTTATACCAGACCATGTGGGTGACAACCGGTGCGCGGCGGTCCGGGATCACCACAACCTCCATGCCGTTTTTCAGCTTGTGCTTGAAAACCTTCTCTTCACTTGCATTGGCCGCCAGGGACAATGCTGCAAACACGAACGCCGCCAAAAGGGCGGTCAAGGCGTGGGCGAATTTGGGTGTTCTCACGTTACTACCTGCCAATTTCCAGACAATTTGGATGCAATATGGTCGAGCACCGCGCAGCGAACAAATTAAATCTTGGTAACCGCGCCAACAGCACCGGAGCCCGCACGACACTTTCTAGGTCACCCTAGTGC
>JBPCVY010000258.1:0-13658 GCA_051010055.1 Hyphomicrobiales bacterium
GGATATATGTCTCTGTGCACTGCCGGAAAGTCATCACCGACGCAGCGTCACGCGCACTGCTTGCACGCTCATTCTCACGGAATTGGATTGGATCAACCCCTTCGTGCAACAGCTTGCGGCACTTGAGCGCCGCGTCGCGAGCTTCGGCAAGCGAAACTGTGTGCAGACCACCCAACCCCATATGCCGCGCTTTTCCATTCAACATGAAACGGAAGAGCCAGGATTTTGAGCCGTTTTTGCTGATCTGAAGATAGAGCCCTCCGCCGTCCGCATAGCGTCCATGCTTACGCAAAGTATCGACTCGTCTTGCAGTCAGCCGGTGAAGAGAACGGCCAGGCATTGTATATACCCACAAAACTACCCACAAATTGAATGTGGATTATGGCGCATACGGACGAACATGTCCACACACAACATAGAAATTACACTGATATTTCAGTAAGTTAGAGTACAAAAACGTACAATGACGAACAGATGGATGGCGGAGAGAGAGGGATTCGAACCCTCGAGACGGTTTCCCGCCTACACGCGTTCCAGGCGTGCGCCTTCGACCACTCGGCCACCTCTCCAGCGAGGCGGAATATACTGATAAAGCGGCCTTGTTCAACACGAATCTGATCGCATTGTGATCCAGTTACGTAGAAAGGCGTGGTAGGCTGGCTCAAAAACCAAAAAAGGTGTGCGGAAATGTTCTCACTCAACTTCAAAAAGCTGAAAATGCCCGATGCTGGCGAAGCGCTGCCCGGGCGCCCTTCCGCCATTGCCACCGCCGAACGCCATTTCGTCAACGGCAACCCGCTGAAAGGGCCGTATCCGGAAGGGTTTAAAAAGGCCATGTTCGGGCTTGGTTGTTTCTGGGGGGCAGAGCGTCTTTTCTGGACGCTCGATGGTGTCTGGGTGAGCGCTGTTGGCTATGCCGCCGGGCTCACGCCAAATCCCACCTACGAAGAGGTCTGCTCCGGGCGCAGCGGCCACAATGAAGTGGTTTTTGCCGTGTTTGACCCAAAGCAGGTGAGTTATGAGACTTTGCTCAAGGTTTTTTGGGAAGGCCACGACCCGACGCAAGGAATGCGCCAGGGCAATGATATCGGCACACAGTACCGGTCCGGCATTTACACATACTCAAAAGAACAAAACGATGCGGCAATTGCCTCGTTCGCCGCCTATGAACAGGCACTGGCGGGAGCTGGCCAGGGAACCATTACAACTGAAATTCTCGATGCGCCGGAATTTTATTTTGCCGAGGATTATCATCAGCAATATTTGACGAAAAATCCCTCAGGCTATTGCGGGCTGGGTGGCACCGGTGTGTCCTGCCCCATGCCTGCTACGGTGGAGTAACCTTCCACCTTGCCTAGCGCCTTTAGGAGCGTGCGTACGCCAAACTCCGTTTTTTGCCGTTGTGTCTGGTTGGAAACATCTTTCACATCGACGAAACGGAACGCCTTGAGCTTGCTGGACGCTGTGAGTGCTATCGGCTCAAGCCAGGTGGGGCCGCTGCCCCGGGCAAGTTTTTGAATAAGGCTCATTGGCCTGTCAGCGCTTGCGCTGACGGTTGTGCCGTTGCTGCAGAAGAGGACATAGGAGATTTTTCGGCCGGTGAATGCAGCACGGGCAATGTAGGGCGGTGAAAAGAGTGTTTCGTGGGCCTTCTTGATGCCCTCAACATTGCGGTGGTAGGGCGCGGAAAAAACTGAATGGTGAGTGTAGGCCAGAACTGATGGCCCCAAATCGATTTCATTCAGCACCAGGCCGGGAGCAAGGTTTGCAAGTTTGTGATAGTCCGCCAGGTTGCCACAATCACCCACGGGGCGGGCCAGTTCTGCGGTCTTGCTTTTGAAGTACGGCTCCACAATGGTGCTGCCGATGAGGCTTTGCGTAAAGTTGGTGGCAGATGCCCACACCAGAATAAACAGCGCGCCGCTTATGAAAGCAGGTTGCGGGCCGGACATGAGTTGCCACAACCTCAGCGCCATCCAGGTGCACGGCAAAATTGCGAGGAGATTTGCAAATGGCGCAGCGCGTACTTGAACGCACATCAGGGCAAATGCAGTGGCAAGAAGCATTCCGGCAAGCCACCATTCAGCCCGGAGGTTGCTGGCAGGTGACATAAGGATTGCCGCGATGGCACATAGGCCCAGAATCGGAACCGCAGCCTTTCCCCAGGCTTTGCCGGGTGCATGCTGCCAGACCGCAAAGAGGCTCTTGGCCTCTTCAACCCGTGACAGCCAGATTTCGTGCAAGATGGCATCAACGGCTGTATAGGGCCCGGCAAGACAGGCCGGGTTGATGGCGCCAACAAGGCCGATTATGGCCACGCCCAAAAGTGTTGCGGCGATGAGACGGCTGTACCTGAAATGGAGATGGTTGCTGAGTACCCCAAGACATACGCAGCCCGTACCGGCGCAAAAGGCAAGCGCAATATAGGTGTAGGAAACCGCATCACAGGCCGTATCGAAATAGTGATCTGGAGAAACGGTCGCCACGTAGAGCAATGGCGCGGTCAGAGCAAAGCCCATGCCGAAAAGTTTGAGAGGTGCTGCATCAGCATCGGTTGCATGGCTGAAGGCCCATCTCAAGACGAACCAGATGCCGGTGACGGCCACGAAAGGCAATGTCTCAAGCCCGATCGTGAGCATCAATGCGCAAACGATGCCCGTCAGGCAGGCCATGAGGTTCGACTTGCCCGAACCGAACGCAAGGCGCATCAAAACGGCAACCAGGGCGAGCTGAACGTTATGATGATCGATGCGGCCGGGTGCAAAATACGCAACGACGCTCACCGCAAGCGCCCCGTAGGCAAGCGCAACCACCATGCCACCGCGCCCTATGAGCTGCCATGCCGCACCGCCCAATGCGGCCAACGCGAAATAGAGCAGCAATAACGGCCATATCAGAACGGCCCATGCCTCAGCGCCTGCAGTACTTGTATACCCACCCGCAACAGACATGATGGCGGCAATCGGTGCATCCACCAGCCGCGACCAATGCATATCCACGCCCAATGGCGGGTTCAGCCGGTGCTGGACAAGATCAAACCAGCCCTGGCCGGCCATCCAGTCGCGCACCTGCACAAGGCGCATGAGATTATCGCCGGCAGACGGCCCGGAGGAGAAAACCTCGCCGCCCTTGGCATAAAGCAGGATAAGCGCCGGAAACAGCAAGGCGCCGAGCGCTGCAAGCAGAACCTTGTAGTTTCCGCCCGTTTCTGATTGTGCTGGCATTTTCCAGCCCATAATGGTTCACGTTTTGGTCAATAAAACGCGAATATGCTTGATGGGAGGTAAATACCGCCGGGATTTTGTGTCTAATCCGGCCCGGGACTAATCAATGCGCCCGCGCATGCAATCGCGGTACATTTGCCAATATTTCTCCTTGCGCGCCTCGTTTCCGGCCCTTCCTGCCGCATTTGCCTGGCTTTTGTACCAGGCGCATTGGTTCAGCCGAGAATTATTGCTGGCGTCGGCATCGGTGCTGCCGGCAACAGCTGCAAAAAGGAAAAACCCTGCCGGTAAAAGCGTAATCAAGATGGTTCTCATCAAATGATCAACCTCTGGTTTGCACCGCTCAACTGTCGAATCTTATTATACGCCTCTCTAACGGGCCCGGGCATAAGCTGGATCATCACAAATGCGGCATGTGGCTCAAGCGCCGATTTTCAGATGCGCTTGCCGGCGCCCCATCCTATAAGAACCCTCAAAACCCAAACAGCGAGGTATCTTCAGATGGACGAGTGGCAGGTTTATCTTTCCGGCGAAATCCACACCGACTGGCGCGAGCAAATCGAGGCGGGCGTGAAGGCCGCAGGCCTTCCGGTGGTTTTCACCGCCCCGGTCACCAATCACGGCTACAGCGATGATTGCGGCGTTGAAATCCTGGGCCCTGAGCCGGACAAGTTCTGGCACGACCGCAAGGGTGCCCAGCTGAACGCCATCCGCACCCGCACCCTGCTTGACCAGGCCGACATTGTGATTGTGCGCTTTGGCGAAAAGTACAAGCAATGGAACGCCGCCTTCGATGCCGGCTATGCCGCTGCCCTGGACAAGCCGATGATTATCATGCACGGGCCAGAGCACCAGCACGCCCTGAAAGAGGTGGATGCTGCCGCCCTGTGCGTGGCCGAAACCCCTGAACAAATCGTTCGCGTCCTGCGCTATGTCATCACCGGCGAGCTTGAAACCGCCAAGGCCGAAGCTGCGGAGTAGGAATAGGGAAAAGAACAAGACTGCCGCGCCCGCCGACCTCATGGTGAGGAGGCGCGGAGCGCCGTTTCGAACCATGGATGCAGGTTCGGATTTTTTTCCCTCTTCATCCTTCGAGACGCATCGCTGTTGCGATGCTCCTCAGGATGAGGATCGGAGGTGCCGCGCCTTACGACCTCATGGTGAGGAGAGCCGAAGGCTCGTCTCGAACCATGGCGAACGAAATTTGCCCACGCTGAAACGCCTCCGGCCAGCACGAACTGCCGCGAGCTCAAACAATGGAAATGCAGGCCGATGAGAACTGCGATCCGATACTAAGTAATTGCAGCCGTCACCGGCCTGCATATGGCGACTTAACGGACCCGTTTAACGGGGCCCGACACATGCTGCTAGCCGATCAGCTTAGCCGCCTTCGCCGGCATTGGCGCCGGCTCCGGCTGGCTGATCTCGATACATGCTGCGAACTTTCCACATGTATCAAGATCGACCTGCGCGCAGGGGCACGCCCCAAGCGCAGATAAGTTGATCGACTCAAACAACGCTGGCCAGCGTCTTCACCAGGCAATCGAAACGAATTTGCCCGCCGCTGGAATTGAGGTTCCAGAGGTCAACACCTTAGCTTGCAAGCAAGCAAGAGATGCTGAGCTAGCACTCAGGCAGCGTCCCCAGGCGGGGATGCGGTCTGGCACAGCTGCGCCCGGTTAGGCCGGCTCCGTTCAGCCAGACATTTCGGGACGCCACCCGCCTGCCCACATGTTCAAGACGGTCTCGAGCACGCTTCCTTTGCAGTAGGCGGTAGGGGGACTATAGGGCCGCCCGAGATAGCGGGGATAAGATTTTGAAAGGAAGTGCCACCCTTCGAGACGCATCGCTGCCACGATGCTCCTCAGAGTGAGGGTTGGGAGCGTGCCTCAGCCGCCTGCGCCGATGCGATTGTGAAAGCGCGGAGGGGGTAAGTGAGAGTTTGAATTCACGTGACATCCTGGCCCGCAATGCACGCCGTCTGCGATATGAGCGCGGATGGCCACAAGAACGGTTTGGATTTGGAGCCGATACTCAGCTCACCTATGTGTCAAGCATAGGGACTGGCAAGCGAAATTACTAGCCGATGAGAATCAAAAAGAAGCCAAACAATTTCTACTAAAATTTGAGGTTTGATTTTTTGCAACTTAAAGATATTATCAAGCTCAACACCATTAAATTGAAATTTTTTTACGCAAAAGAAATACCCAAAATGACCAAACTACCCTACATCACGGCACCCGGTAACATCGAAAAAGCTCTCAGTGGAATAAAAATAGCGCCAGTCCCGCCAAAAGTAAGTCAGGATTTTGTTAAAAATATTTTGAAAATTCCCGGAGGATCAGGAGATCAAATGACGAGTTTTCTCAAGAAACTGGGAATGACTAATGCTGATAGTTCGCCAAATGAAGACTATAAAAAGTTCCGAAATCCTAGTCACTCAAGATCCATTTTGGCAAAGCTCATTCGCAACGCGTACGCACAAATTTTTGCTCACAATGAGTACGCAAACACACTCAGCGACTCCGAGCTCACTGACCTAGTTGCCGAGATAACAGGTGAAGCACATGGCGCCTCGTCCGTCAAACTTGCCAGTACTTGTTTTAGAAACTTACGAGATCTTGCAGACTTCGACTCTGAAGTTCCGGTTGTTGTCGATAACCTGTTTGAACCTCAAGAAACAAGCGAAAACACTCGAAGCCCTTCGATTGATAAAGATCCAATCGCACTAAACCTGGGATATACAATCAATCTCAATTTGCCTGCGGTATCTGATCCGGCCGTGTTTGACGCAATTTTCAAAAGCTTAAAGTCTAATCTGTTGAGTGAAGAAGATGCCTAGGAGACCCGACGGAATCATTCGAGCTTTCGGAATGTCAGGACTGCAAATCTTTACTTGACTATCTGAGATTGAAAAAAAATTGGGCGTTGACCTAAAGCACAATGAAAGTAACAAAAAGAATCGCAAAGTAGGCGAATATGAACAGTTTGCAAAAGCGTTACGCGTTGATGCTGCACGAATGTCTGAAGTTTATGAAGTGTTCTATTGCTTAGAGAATTCAATAAGACAGCTTGTGATTGATACCATGGTTGACGACGGTGGATTGAATTGGTGGGAGGGAAACCGCGTAGACGAAAACAGAATCCGGAAGCCAGCACAAGACCGCCGGGATAAGGAATTAAACAGCGGCGTGACACCAAGATCTGATGATCTAATCGACTACACAACGTTCGGTGAGTTGTCGCAACTGATTACTGACAATTGGGATTTATTTGACCCGATTTTCCAATCGAAAAAAGCTGTCAGCAATGTATCAAACCAGTTGAACTTGCTGAGAGGGCCAATTGCACACTGCAGTTCAACCGATGAATTGGAGCAAGATCGACTAAATTTAGCCGTTAGGACATGGTTCAAGATTATGTCCTAATCCATTTCAGGATAACCAAGCGTCACCGAAGACAAACTCGACACCCTCCAACCTATTGAACAAAACAGGAACATATGCTGTATTTCCCCTTCTGTCCGCGCCACATAAGCGTTCACTTTTGAGCAGACGCGTATATGTCTGACACCATCTTGACCCAAGCCCCTGCGCACCCGGAAATCAATGTGAGTGTTGAAAACCCTTCGCTATCACCCCAAAAGGGACGTGCGTGAACGCCAACGCCCCACTCAAACTGACTTAGTCAGTCAGTTCTCATCCATTTTCAGGGCCGAGATAAATGCGTCCTGGGGGATTTCCACCTTGCCGAACTGGCGCATTTTCTTTTTGCCGGCCTTTTGCCGGTCCAGAAGCTTGCGCTTGCGCGAGACATCGCCGCCGTAACATTTCGCCGTCACGTCCTTGCGCAGGGCCGCGATGGTTTCGCGCGCAATCACCTTGCCGCCAATGGCCGCCTGAACGGGTATCTTGAACAGATGCCGGGGGATGAGGTCTTTCAGCTTTTCGCACATCACGCGCCCGCGCTGCTCGGCCCTGCCGCGGTGCACAATGATGGACAGAGCATCGACCGGCTCCGCGTTCACCAGAATTTGCATCTTCACCAGGTTTTCGGCCTCATAGCCGATAATCTGGTAGTCGAAGCTGGCATAGCCGCGGCTGATTGATTTCAGCCTGTCGTAGAAATCGAACACCACTTCGTTGAGCGGCAGCTCGTATATGAGCATGGCCCGGGCGCCCGCATAGGTGAGCTCTTTCTGGCGCCCGCGCCTGTCCTGGCACAGCTTTAAAACCGCGCCCAGATAGTCATCGGGCACCAGGATTGTTGCCTCAATCCACGGCTCTTCGATGCGGTCCACCTTCACAATGTCGGGCATGTCTACCGGATTGTGCAGCTCCTGCATTTCGCCGTCGGTGCGGTAAATGTGGTAGATGACCGAAGGGGCGGTGGTGATGAGGTCGATGCCGAATTCGCGCTCGATGCGCTCGCGCACAATCTCAAGGTGCAAGAGGCCAAGAAAGCCGCAGCGGAAGCCGAAGCCGAGGGCGGCCGATGTTTCCATCTCAAACTCAAAGGAGGCATCGTTCAGGCGCAGCTTGGCCATAGCGTCGCGCAGAGCCTCAAAGTCGGCCGAATCAACGGGAAAGAAGCCGCAGAATACAACCGGCTGGGAAGGCTGAAAGCCGGGCAGGGGTTCTGCGGTCTCGCGTTTTTCCTCAGTAACCGTGTCGCCCACGCGGGTGTCTGCAACCTGCTTGATGGCGGCGGTGAAAAAGCCGATTTCGCCCGGGCCCAATTCGCCGATCATTTTCTGTTTGGGTTCGAAAACCCCAACTCGGTCAACAAGATAGCTCGCGCCGGTGGACATGAGCTTGATCTTCTGGCCCTTTTTCAGACGCCCGTCGATAACGCGCACAAGCACCACCACGCCCAGATAGGCGTCATACCATGAGTCCACCAGCATGGCCTTGAGCGGGGCATCCCCTTCGCCCTTAGGGGCCGGCAGGTCGGAGACAATGGCCTCGAGAACATCTTCAACGCCAATGCCTGTTTTTGCGGAGATTTCCACCGCGTTGGAGGCATCAAGGCCGATAACTTCCTCGATTTGCCGGCGCACCCGGTCAGGTTCGGCGGCGGGCAAGTCGACCTTGTTCAGTACCGTTACGATTTCATGGTCGTTATTGATGGCCTGGTAGACATTGGCAAGGGTCTGGGCCTCAACCCCCTGGCTTGCATCGACCACCAGAAGCGAGCCCTCGCATGCGGCCAGCGAGCGGTTCACCTCGTATGCAAAGTCCACATGGCCCGGCGTGTCTATTAGGTTGAGGGTGTAGGTCTCGCCATCGTTCGCCTTGTAATTCAGCCGCACGGTCTGGGCCTTGATTGTAATACCGCGCTCTTTCTCAAGCTCCATATTGTCGAGCACCTGCTCGGTCATTTCACGCTCGCTCAGCCCCCCGCAGATTTGAATCAGGCGGTCGGCGAGGGTCGATTTCCCATGGTCGATATGGGCAACAATCGAGAAGTTACGGATATGGGCGAGATCGGTCATAGCGGGGCTCTTTGACACCGCATTTGCCCCGGCGTCAAGCGGTAAGAGCAGTTCTTTTGCCAGAACCCTTCTGCACGATATCTTGAAGAGCTGTGGCATTTCCGACAACGCGGTCTTGGACTAGGCTGTTAGATACATTTTTTGGCATTGGGAGGACGTGCAATGAACAGGCAATTACGCAAAATTTTCCAGATCACCTTCTTGTTGGCAGGAGCTCTCGCCATGTCCGGCATTGCCGTGGCGCAGGAGGCCAAACGTGCAATCACGCAGATAAAGGGGGATCTATACCGGTTCCAGAACAACTTCCACTACTCGGTCTTCTATGTGACGCCGGAAGGGGTCATCGTCACCGATCCTATTAACGCGGAAGCTGCAAAATGGCTCAAAGCCGAGATCAAATCCCGTTTCGACAAGCCGATAAAGTTTCTCGTCTACAGCCATGACCATCGTGATCACATAGCGGGCGGTGAAGTGTTTGCTGAAGATGGCGCAATCGTTGTTGCCCACCAGCGGGCAAAAGAGGTTATCGAAGGGGAAAAGCGCCCCACTGCTGTTCCCCACGTAACGTTCAAAAGACGGCTTAACCTTGAGCTTGGCGGCAAGCGGGTTGAGCTGCGCCATGTGGGCAAGAACCACTCCGACAATATGATTGTCATGCGCTTTCCCGAAGAACGGGTCTTGTTTGCAGTGGACTTCATTCCTGTGAAGGCGGTTGCTTTCCGGAACCTGCCCGATTCCTACCTCCCCGGCTGGGTGAAGTCTCTGAAACGGGTGGATGGGATGGATTTCGATGTTCTGGCACCCGGCCACGGGCCCCTGGGTACAAAGGAAGATGTAACCGCGTTCAAGAACTACATGAGCGATCTCTACAATCAGGTGCTGGCCGCCGCACGGGCCGGAAAAACCCTGGAGGAAACGAAAACATCCGTCGATCTTTCAAAGTACAAGGACTGGAACTCGTTTGAAAAATGGGGGCCAATGAATATTGAAGGCGCCTTCGAACGGGTTCAGATGAACAGGCGCGGCAACTAGGGCCCGTGCGATGAATCTCAGCAGGTCCTAAAGCGAACGCCGCTGGTCCTGAATTCGAGACACGCAGAAAGGTTGAAGCTGCATTTGCGGCTTCGGCCTTTCATTTTCACCAGCAATCCACGATTGATTTAGAATCGTTCTAATCTATAATCATCTACTCGAAATCATCGGGCCAGTTTTCCGGAGCCATTACCCGTGAAGCCATTTTCAGAACTCACCGAACAGGAAATCCTCGCGCTCGCTATTTCCAGCGAAGACGATGATGCGCGCACCTATATGACTTTCGCCAACGCCATCCATAAAGATTATCCGGCATCGGCGAAGGTGTTCATGGACATGGCGGAGGAAGAGCACGAGCACCGGCGGCGGCTGACCGATGCCTATGTGAAAAAGTTCGGCGACTATATTCCCCTTATCCGCCGCACCGATGTGACCGGCTTTGTCAAACACAAACCCGCCTGGTTGATGAAACATCTGACCCTTGATGTGGTGCGCAAGCGGGCTGAGGTTATGGAGCTGGAGAATTACCGCTTTTACCTGCAGGCGGCGGAACGGGCGAGTGATGAGGACGTCAAAAAACTCCTTCTGGAACTTGCCGAAGAAGAAAAAGACCACGAATCCCTGGCTGCCAAGTTGCAGGAGCTGCACCTTCCAGCAGACGTTAAGCTTGAAGAACAAGATGCCGAGCGGCGCTTGTTTCTGCTGCAGGTTGTGCAGCCGGGCCTGCTCGGGCTTATGGACGGTTCTGTCTCCACTCTCGCGCCATTGTTTGCGGCAGCCTTTGCCACCCAGGACACATGGCAGACATTTCTTGTTGGAACCGCCGCCTCAATCGGGGCAGGCATTTCCATGGGCTTTGCCGAAGCGCTCTCCGACGATGGTGAGCTGACAGGGCGCGGGCACCCGGCTATCCGTGGTCTTGCCGCAGGCATCATGACCGCCGTTGGAGGGCTGGGCCACACGCTTCCCTATTTAATTAATGATTTTTGGACGGCGACATTTCTCGCGGTCTTCATCGTGTTCATAGAACTGTGGGTCATCTCCTGGGTGCGCTACAAATACATGGACACACCATTCCTGCGGGCGGCATTTCAAATCGCGGTGGGCGGCTTTATTGTGTTCCTTGCCGGAATACTCATAGGAAACGCATGACGATTGCCGCTTCGAGACGCGACGCTGAAATTCTTGACCAGAACGATCCCCTTGCCAGCTTCAGGGACCTTTTCCATCTGCCTGATGGCATCATCTATCTGGACGGCAATTCGCTGGGGCCAATGGCGAAATCCGTTCCAGGCTTGGTTGAAGATGCTCTTGAGCGCCAATGGGCAACCGATCTCATTACAAGCTGGAATACGGCCGGGTGGTGGGAGCTGCCGCTCACTTTAGGCGAAAAAATAGCACCACTGATAGGCGCAGGCACAGGCCAGACGGTGGTGACGGATTCCACATCAATCAATCTCTATAAAACCGTTCAGGCTGCACTGGAGCTCAGTCCGGGGCGCAAGGTGATAATCAGCGAGTCGGACAGTTTTCCCACCGATCTCTACATACTCGAAGGGGTCATGGGTGAGACGGGTCTGTCGCGCCGTTTGATTGGTGAGGATGGTGCGGGCTTGGACCAGCATCTCAGCGATGATGTAGCTGTCGTGCTTTTGTCCAATGTGAATTACCGTTCCGGTGCGCTGATGGACATGGCGGAGGTAGCCCGCAAAGTTCACGACGCTGGCGCAATCATGGTTTGGGATTTGTGCCATTCAGCCGGCGTCATACCTATGGAGCTCGATGCCTGGAACGTGGATTTTGCCGTTGGCTGCACCTACAAATATTTGAACGGCGGTCCGGGCGCGCCTGCATTCATTTACGCTGCAAAGCGCCATCACGATGCCATCCGCCAGCCGCTTTCAGGGTGGTGGGGCCATGGAGCGCCGTTTGAATTTGAAACCCGGTTCCGTCCCGCCTCCGGCGTCAGGGCGTTTTTATGCGGAACTCAGCCCATCATTTCCATGACAGCGCTGTCAGCGGCCCTTGATGTTTATGGTGAAGTCGATATCGGCGAGGTGCGCAAGAAGAGCATGGCCCTTACAGGGCTTTTTATCGATTTGGTTGAAAAGTTCTGCCCGCAGTTGGGTGTTGTTTCGCCGCGCGATGCAAACTCACGTGCAAGCCAGGTGGCGCTGAGCCACGAACATGGTTATGCGATTGTTCAGGCGCTGATTGCGCGAGGCGTTATTGGCGATTTCCGCGCGCCGGACATTTTGCGGTTCGGTTTCGCACCCCTGTTCATACGGTACGCCGATGTTTGGGATGCGGTTGGGCATTTGAGGGAGATTATGGATACCGGTGCATGGGATAATGCGGAATTCAAGCAGCGTGCGGCGGTTACGTAGGGTCAGGAACCCCAAACTTACTCAAGTAGCGACAACCGGCCAGCGCCAGGAAGTTTGATGGAAAGATTCAGCGGGTTAATGCCCAAAGTGCCGCCAAGCAGGTGAAACTCAAAGCCCTCCTTCCATGACAATCCGGCGCCGATAATACCGGCCCATGAAATCTGCCAACCGGTTTTTGTGGGCATGGGCGCGGTTTCCAGTCCGGGCCCCAAAAAATCCTTGCCGATGGCTGTCGCCGGTAATTCCGCATCAAGGCCGGGTACTGCCCTAACGATGGAGGCGACAAAGGTGTTGGAGTTTGGGCCAGGCCACAAGGTGTAGTCGCCATAGTCGCCATAGGGGTATGCGTTGATTGCGGCGGTAATTTCCGGGATGAGCTTTTGCGCCATTTGCCCTTTCACTTGGTACACCACGTATGGTTTGTTCGAGTACCACCTGGCGTCCACCGGATATGCATCCCGCCGCACGGGCCTTCCCCAGCCAACCACGTCATATCGCGTCCATCGCGCAGCATCGGCAGGTTTCAAGGCAATCCAGGTGTGAACCGCGAACATTGATTTCCAGCGCCCTGTGCGGGCTGCATAGATGCGCACAATTGCAGCGGTTTCTTCTGCCGGCCGAGGCGCGGTGCCGGTTGCCGACCAGTCCGCCGTGTTCCAGCTTTCCGGCCAGCCTTCGGCGTATTTGTAGGCGCCGGTGATGGCGATCGGCGCGGCGATAAACAACACCGCGCACAAAACCGCAAGCCGTATCAGCCGGTAAATTCTGTTCAGTACCAAGTCCATCCATTCAGATTAAGCACCTGAATAGGGCAAACAAGGGGCAGCGCTTTATCCGCGGAGCACGCCGCCCGTTGCTTTTTTTACGTTGGCAATGACCTTGGCCGAAACCGCGTCGATTTCCTCATCGGTTAGGGTTTGTTTGCGCGGCTGCATGGTGACCTCGATTGCAAGGGACTTCTTGTCGTCGCCCAATGCGGCCCCTTCAAAAATGTCAAACACGCTGACATCGGTGATGAGGTTCTTGTCAGCCCCCTGGGCTGCGCGGATCAAGGTTCCAGCTTCAACAGATTTATCCAGCACAAATGCGAAATCCCTGTTCACCGCCTGAAGGTCCGACACATCAAGCGCAGGGCGTGCAGTTGCAGATTTGCTGCGCGGGGCAGGGATTGCATTGATGGTGATTTCAAAGCCCACCAGCGGGCCTTTAACGTCCATTGCCATCAGAACCCGCGGATGCAATTCACCAAAATGGGCAATCTGGTTTTTTGGCCCAAGCTGCAGGGTGCCGGAGCGGCCCGGATGGAACCAGTCCGGTGCACCGGCCACCACCTGAAGGCTCTTTACCGGGGCGCCTGCTGCTTCAAGCGCTACAAGCGCGTCCGCCTTGGCGTCATAGGCATCAACCGGGCGCAAGCCGCCTGACCAATGGCGCGGCTGGGTATTGCCCCGGCGGATGCCGGCTGCCCGCACGGTTTCGTCTTCGGGTCTGTCACCGGCATAGGCCTGTCCAACCTCAAAC
>JBPCVY010000259.1:0-4113 GCA_051010055.1 Hyphomicrobiales bacterium
ATCGACCGGGCGCTTTTGACTTCGTAGGCTCCCGGTTTCAAAACAATTGTCCCGGCGAGTGCTGGGGAAACCAGAAGCGCCGGGACAATCAGGGCTGGGGAGAAAACCCATTTCATATGGTCAATGCCCGGGCCTGAAGACCCGGGCACCTTCGCTGTTACATTCTTGCTTCGTCAGGAAGATACAACATGTAGTCGGCATCTTCCGCGCCCGCATGGCATTCCTTGCAGAACTGCATAGCCTTGGAGTTTTTGCCGCCCGTCAGGCCAAACAAGTCTCCTCCCGGCATCACCATGGCGTAGCGCCAGTCGTTGCCGCTTGCATCGAAGCCTTTTGTCATTTTCTCCATGAAGAAGAGTGGGCCGAGGGTAACCTTGCCGTCCTTGCCGATTGTGAAACTCGGCTTGGCCACGGTTGTTCCCACCGGCATGGTGGTTTCATCGGAGAACTTGGCATACTCCTCCGCGCCAATCTTGTTGACCAGGTTATCGACAAACCGGCCGCCATGGGTGTCTGACACATAGCCGTGCTTTGAGACCTTTTTAAAGCCGGGCCATCTGTTCATTGCCCAGTAAAGCGGGCCGCCGTAAGCGGTCTTCTGGGATTTGGTCACACAGTCTATGAGCGCAACAAGTTCTTCAGATGATAGCTCAGGAGCCTCAGCTGCACCGCATGGATTGCACGGATTGCAGGCACCGCACGCAGCCTTTGCCGCGCATGGGTTACACGCACCACATGCTTTTTTCGCTGCACAAGGGTTGCACGCACCACATGCTTTTTTCGCTGCACATGGATTGCACGCACTACATGCTTTCTTCGCCGCACACGGGTTGCATGCCGCGCATGCGGTCTTTGCTGCACATGGGTTGCACGCACCACAAGCTTTCTTTGCAGCGCATGGGTTGCATGCGGCAGCGGTTGCCAGGCGCGGCACAACACACTCGGTTAATGCTGCTGCATTGACCTTGCCGGCAGCGCATGGATTGCACGGGTTACATGGATTACATGCTCCGCACGCTGCCTTGGCTGCACACGGATTACACGCCCCGCACGCTGCCTTGGCCGCGCATGGGTTGCACGCACCGCAGGCTTTCTTGGCCGCGCATGGGTTGCACGCACCGCAGGCTTTCTTGGCCGCGCATGGATTACACGCTCCGCAAGCTTTCTTGGCCGCACATGGATTGCATGCGCCACAGGCAGCTTTCGCTGCGCATGGGTTGCACGCGCCACATGCTTTCTTTGCCGCACAGGGGTTACACGCATTGCATGCAGATGCTTTTGTTGCGCAGGGGCTGCATGCCTTGCAAGCCGAGCAGGGATTGCACGAAGCGCGCATACGCTTCACTGCAAACGGGTTATCGCCATCGATGACATTGTTGCCCTGGCAAGGATTACATTTCTTGTCTTTCTTTTTAGTCTTGCAAGGGTTGCATGCCGAGCACGGATTACAAGAAACCCGTTTGCGTTTTACGGCGAACGGGTTGATGTCATCATGAATGCTTGATGCCTTGCAGGGGTCACATGCCGTTTTGGGCTCGCAAGGCTTTTTGGCTGCGCACGGGTTACAAGCACCGCATGCCTTTTTCGCCGCACACGGATTACATGCTCCACATGGCTTCTTGGCAGCGCAAGGGTTGCACGACCCTGCAAATGCCTGCTTCGCACCACCGTTAGAGGCATCGGTCACAAATGCGACACCAGCTGCCAGCCCCAAGGCGAAAGGCAGGACCGCCGCGGTGGTGAACAGTTTTCTTCGAAGGTTCATTCTTTCCTCCCGGAATGGTCGACTAAAATCAGGACTGGAACATGCTGGGTTTGGAACATGCTGACAGTGCCGCGAATCTCAAGTTTCGAGCAAAATGAACCTAACAAGCCATCCGTACACGCAGGGTCAAATGGCGAAAACGCTTTTTCACTTCACCGTGAGGGTGTCTTGAACAAGGCGGAAACCAACCAGAATGTGCTTGAGAAACCGCGGCCTAGCGTGGCGCGCTGCAGGCCGGCAAACCCCGCAGCCCTTGTCATCCCATGAGCCGCCTTTCACCCGGAAGCGGTTTTTTCCCGAAGGAGTGCTTGTCCATTCAAAGACCTGGCCTGCCGCATCAACCAGCCCGAACGGGCTCTTGCCTTCAGGGAAACTTGCAACGGGCAGTGTGTCAAAAGGCCCGGCATCGTGGCTGTTCAGCTTTGCTGGGTCATATTCGTTTCCCCAAGGAAAGATAAAACCTTTCGTGCCGCGGGCAGCCTTTTCCCATTCATGCTCTGTGGGCAGGCGCCAGGTTTTACCGCTCGTTCTGGAAAGCCAATTGGCATAAGCGAGGGCATCATCATATGAAACCATCACGACGGGATGATTGCCCCTGCCTTCGGGCGGGGCGCCGTTTTTCCAGGCATGGCGGCGCGTACGCTCATATGGG
Source organism: Hyphomicrobiales bacterium (assembly GCA_051010055.1). GTDB lineage: Bacteria > Pseudomonadota > Alphaproteobacteria > Rhizobiales > CAJQND01 > CAJQND01. The sequence goes on from JBPCVY010000259.1 coordinate 2,418, forward strand.
TGAATGAGCCGGTAGCTTTTCCATTCTTCGATGCCAGCATCTGGCGTCCTATGGCCGGTGGCGCGCACGAACCGCGCATACTCGTTATTAGTGATGAGATTGCGGGTTATGCGGAACGCGGGCAGGGAAATAGTCCGGCGTTTTGCCTCGCCATCATACCAGCCGTTCTTGCGGGTCACCGAATGGCCGTAGGCCTTCTCATCAAGCCGGTAGGCAGCTTCACGCTCTTGCTGGCTCGAGCCGGTGGCAAACGGGCCTTCATCAATGAGAATGGTTTCCGGAAACTCTTCTGCATGGGCGGGCAGGCACAACACGAACGCAAGAAAAAGACCCGATGCGAGAGCATCGGGCCGAGTTGAACCAGACATCGTCAACATAACAAGAGTTACTTCACAACAACCTTGTAGTCGGGAGTGTTGTTGAGGGGGCAGGAGAATACGTACTCGCCAGGTTTGAGGTCGATTGCATAATCCTTGGTCTTGCCGGTTGTGAGTCCACCGCCGGATACCTTCGGCAGGGTTGCGTAATTAATGACGCCAGAGCCGCGGAAGTAAAAACCGAGGGAATAGGGCACATTTTTGTTGGTGACCTTGAAGACGGTTTTACCGGGTTTCAGTTCCAGGACTTTTGCGGCGGAGAGACGTTTGTCCGTTGTCTTTTCATTGATGGCTTCACAGTCGGCTTTTTTCTGCGACTTGTACCCATGGTCGGTGCCTTCCGGCTCAAGGAACTGGCACGGTGTTTGGGTGAGCATAATGACCTGGGCGTCCTGAGCATTTGCGGGGGCGACGAAAATCGCCACGGCGCCTGAGGCTGCAATCAGTGAGAGTGTTTTTTTGTTCACTTTGTAGTTTCCTTCTCAATTCATCGGACGGTGGTGCTGTGTTTCACCTGCAAAATGGTCCCGTCTGCCCTTGAGTTAAAGTCACTCCGGTTCAAACCACCGTGAAACGGAAGTTACGCTGCTTTTCCTTCATGTCCCAGCGCCTGCAAAACCATTGAAATCTGCTTGTCTATGTTGATTTTGCAAATGGAGGTGACTTCCAGCTCGCGGTCTTCGTAGACGTCTTCGTCAGGATGGTCTTTTTGCCACTTGGCAATCGTTTCATCGCGCTCGCGCAGCAGGTTTTCAATCTGCGGGCGGAAGAGGCGCATCATGGCGCTTATCCACCGGTTGGTGGCAAGGCAGGGGAACGTATGGTCAATCTTGAAACCGTCCAACATGGAGATGGTGTCTTCGGCTGAGTAATAGGTTTCATCGGTAACCCAACGGTTTGTCGTGAACATGCAAATTGGCATGCCCGGGTTGTTCATTGAAAACGCCACGAAATGGCATAGCGCATCCTTGCCCAACGGGCGTTCGCCTTCGCCGTCATAGGGGGCGGGCTTGACAGATTTCGGCATCGCCTTGGCGCGCAAGAAGGTGTGAAAGTGGCCGTGCTCGTCTGCGTCTTCCCGGTGGGAGTGATAATAATATTGCGATGCATACTCATCATCGTAGACATCGCCCTCCGGGTAATGGTCCAGCTCATAGAACGTGCCCTGGTTTGCAAGACACTGGCCAACCACATTCGCCCCGGCCTTTTCCAAAAGCCGCAGCGCCTCGCGCACTTCCGCACCGGCAGCGGCCATATCCTGCAGCCTTTCCTTCGGCAAATCAGCAAACTTGACGGACTTTGCCATCTCTTTTTCCCAT
>JBPCVY010000260.1:0-8368 GCA_051010055.1 Hyphomicrobiales bacterium
CAACTACAAACAGAACATCACCTTGTTTCATATTGCCAGCTACCGGATCGTGCAGAGAGGCTTTCAGATTTTCGCCCCCCTTGACGGTTTTCGCAGCCTTTAACCAGGCCGAAGCCCTCTGTATCAAGACTTCTTCGGTTAGTTCATCTTCAATTTCACAGACGAAGACTTGAACAGCTTGTCCCGCATATGCTGGTGTAACCACGAAACCCAGCAATGAAAAAAGCGCCAACTGCAATAGTTTCCTCATCACATTCCTCTCCTCTGCTTCTTGTTGTTGAAAGTAACTTGAACTCATACATTTTATTTCGGGTCTTCTATTATTAAAATATTTTTCTCTCGATAGGTAGCCCCCAGAATCCTGGTCCCGCTCAGTGGAATGAGAGTTGTTCCGGCCACCGACTAATTTTCAAACCAAAGTTCGGGTGATGAGGGCAGCACAATCGGTTCCGCGACTAATTAAATGGGCTGTGAACCGTTTTGATCCGCCATCCGGCGCAGGCGTTCTGACCACATGAGGCTCCGGGCTCAGCTTGAATTCGAAAGCGTTGAGGCCAACCGGCAATCCCTCGCCAATCGACTTCAATGCAGCTTCCTTGAGGCACCAGAAGTGAAAGAACGCCTGTTTCCTATCAGTACCGGTATGGCGTTCAACCACTTCTGCCTCGGCTTTTGAGAAAAAGTGGCTGGCCATTTCTACAGCTTCAATCTGTCCGGTCTGGTTTTCAATATCGACGCCGATCCCATGACTTGCGGACCAGGCACCCAAAAAACCGGTACTGCAGGATGAAAAGCTGAACCAACAATCCGGGCGCTCTTGAAGATAGGGCCGCCCGTTATCCGTCTCACTGAAAGTTATTTCAGAAAGCTGCCGCAAGTCCCCGAGAGTTTTAGCGCCGCAATAGCGGCGAAAGGCGCGGCGTTGGATAAAGTTGGTCCTGTCGCTTTCGGCAGCAAAGCAGCCCGCCCGTTGGCGCTCTTCATCCGACAGCACCATGGCACATACAAGTGTCGTTTCGCGCTCGTTTGATACCGGCATATAGAAGACGCTTGCCACATGACGCGCTGAGACAGGCGTTATGTCTACCGAACCTGCAGCGAAAAGCGCAATTACTCTATGGTCATCGCTTCTATTCACCTGCAGCATTTTCTTCCATTCGCTCGGCATCAAAAATTTCAGTGGCCTTACCGGGAGACCGCACACCTGCCGTTTCTTCATCCAGCTGGCCCGCAACAGAAAATGGTGGTGAAAGTGCCGTAACCGGCGCAGCGGGGCTTCCCTCATATACGGCTGAGTTCAAATACATCTCCTTTAGAACCATGCTCAAAGGCATGAGCGTGGTTTCAGGCTCAATTTCCGCGCCCCCCATAATTGTGGCTCCGAAGTTTACGGCGCCGCCATCACCAATCCGGGTTTGCTTCACCTTCAGCATCAGGTCTTCCATGGTGTGGTACTGGAGAAAGCCGGCGACAAGGCAATCGTCACCAAAATTCACAGCGTTCCAATCTGATGCTTGCATGGGAGAGACAACAAGGGTCCGCGCTCCGATTTTGCATCCCATCCACCGCAAAATTATGTTTGAAAGCAACGTTCCTGCCAAAAATCCCAAAGGAATCCTGCACCAGGCATAAAAGCAGTCTTGGACAAAGAAATAGGTGAAATGGCGCCACGACCAGAACGGGGTAGCATGATTTGCGCCCCAGTTTTTACCGACAAGGAGCAGTTTGAGTGCTGCGCACAGCAAAACGAGGCTGAATTCTGAAAGTATCAGGGCACCGAATGCCCCGGCCACCGGATGGACATCCATCCTGAGCAGTACTGTGTACAGAATCACATACACAATCACATAGGTTATAGGGAGAAATCCGATGCTGATTGTGTCGTTCAATAAAATTCGCGCCAAGAAAAGTCGGAAAGTCGGCAGTCTTTCGGCCTGGTAATCTGCATCAATTTCTGCGCTTGGGATTTTGATTGGCGGGTTTCCTACCACCGTAATCTGTTCACCATCACGCGAGAGCATTTGCCGGCGGAACTGAATATCATTTCCCATTGTCGACACCCCAAGCAGGAAGTTGCTCGGAAAATGGCCTGCTTCAGCAACACAGTTATTGCCGGTGAAGAAATTGTGGCCCATGTCAAGCTGGCGCAGCCTTACATGCTCTGCGCCATAGTCCAGCATGTTTGTGAAACAGCCATTGGACCAGAAAACCTGAGAACCGGCGGTGGCCATATCCGGAACCAAGTTGAACATCACATCGCACTCAGACGCGCCAAGACGCGCATAGCGCAAGCCTGCCAGCGCCCGCAAATACTGACCGGTGAGTGTCCACGTCCACTGGCGCTGGATTTGGTTAATCTTTTTCAGCCGGTACAAAAGCAAACAACCCATGAGCCCGCGCGAGGAATACAAACCCGGCGATGCTGCCGTAAACCGCAGGAAAAGGCAGCCCAAAACCGAGACAAGCACAACAGAAACCCATGCGGTGATGAACGCAAAAAGGCCCATTTGCCAGACAATCTCGCTAAGCGGCATGACCTTGAAGTACTGACTGGCAATTTCCGTTTCGCTTGCCGGTATGAACTTGACGGTAACCCAGGTAACCACCGCCGTGGGGAAGATAACCAACCAAAATTCAATGAGTATCTGCATGATAATGTTGGCAGTTTCGGGGATCCAATCCGGTTTTTGATGATTGAAACTATCAGCGCTGCGCTTCAGGCTCACGGTGCGCCCTACGAACTTCGCCGGGGCCCCTTCCCAAATCTCTCCAGGACCAACGCTGTGAAGAATGGGTGTGAACGGCGTAATCCACGTTCCAGAGCCCACCACTGCATCTGGCCCAACCGCCGCCCGCAATCCAATCTTACAGCCGCTATCAAGCTCGATTGGGCCAATGTGGAGTTCCTGCCCCTTCCACATGGAAAGGTGCACATAAGCTCCGGTTTGAATTGCCACATCATCGCCAATCAACAGCAAGTCTAGCGGCCCGGAAAACTCCGCATCAGGTGCACATTGCAGGTTGGCGCCGACACTTGCCCCAAGCCGACGCAACACGAATGCCAAAAGCGGCGCGCTTCTAAACATTGCACGCGCAGGAATAAGCACTGAGTTTTCCAGCCTGCCAATGCACCAGACCCGAAAGTGCATTTTGCTCCATTTTGGATAAACCCCCGGGGCCAAATTGTTCCGGGAAATGTGACCGAACATGAACAGCTTGACGACAAAGACCCAACCGATGTTGGCAAACGGCAAAACAAGGGCGAGCATGTAAACCCCGAGCCCGGCACCCACATATTCCAGCAGGCTTGCCGTCATAAAGAACTTGCCGATCTCGGAAAAGGCGACCACTGCTAAAAAACCAGCCAAATGCGGCAGATACAATACCGACAGAAAGAGCACCTGTTGGATTGTAAAGACATGCGGTGAAAGCACTTCTGCGGCATGCTCATCGCGGATGGTTTCTGTTTCCCTTGAAACTGCTGCATTCAAAGCCGCTGTGCTTGGTTGGTCTTCCTGAGGCGGCCGCTCAGCTATCTTTCGCGCTGTGTTGCAATCACTTAGAAGCGCTCGAACCGGCACGGCCCGCCCTGATGCGTGTAGTTTCTGTGCAAGCCTGGCAATGGAGATCGAATGCCCGCCATTCTCGGCAAATACACCGTCCCATCCCAAATGCGCCCCGAAGATATTCTTGCAGATGGCCAGAACTTCATCTGCTCCTGCAGGCAGGCCAACTTCAATTTCTTCATATCCAGGCGCGCTGGCCGGTGTGTCCTCTGCAGCGTTATCAGGCGCAAATCGTCCGTTCTCGAAATGCTCGGAAAGATCCGGCAACCTCTCCCGATCAATCTTGCCGGACGTCGGTTTCATGACGAATTTTTCGAATAGAAAAATCCGTGTCGGAACCGATGGCTCCGGGAGTTGGCTGGCCAAGGTTGTCTTCACCTGCGCTTCCCATTGAACTGGCGCAGGTGTGACTGAAGATGATTTTCCTTGAGAAACCGAGGGTGCCGCAACGAATGCCACGAGCTCTTCGTTCTGATAATCCAGAATAGCAGCTTCAATCTCATCAAACTGGGTTTGCAGTATGTCTTCAACGGGCTGAATTTCAACCCGGTGTCCGCGCACCTTGAGTTGGCTGTCCACCCGGCCAAGGAAGTGCACCTGTTGCGCCTTGATATCAATCCGGCAACGATCCCCAGTCCGGTAAAGGCGTCCGAATTGCAGATGCTCGATGAACTTTTGTTCCGTCTGCTCCGGCAGGTTCCGGTATCCGCGCCCGACATGCACACCGCCAATGCACAGCTCACCAACTTCGCCGTGAAGAAGCGGTTCAATCCCACCTTCCTCCAGGATGACATACGTGACATTGGCGAACGGCGAGCCGATTGTGACCGGTTCGCCAGGCCGCAAACTCTGCCGGCTCGTGTCGGTACTTGCCTCTGTTGGACCATATGTGTTGATGACTTGCCGCCTGCACCGTGTCCAGGGCTCCACGAGCGCATTTGGAAAAGCCTCGCCCGCCGGGACAATGTAACGGCATATCGGGTATGGCAGGTCCAGTTCGGGGTTAGGTGTCAGCGTTGTGAGCAAAACCGGCGGACAAAAGAGCATTGTCACCTCTGCTTCGCGAAGGACGGGCACCAGATCCGGGCCTGAGCGCAATTGCTCTTTGGTGAGCATGACCACTGCGCACCCTGACACCCACGCGCTGTACATTTCCGAAATGCTGCCGTCATAGCCAAGCGATGACGTCAAAGAAGTTGCATCCATTCCTGGCGCAAGATCGAAATAATCAGCGTATGTCAGGGCAAGGTTGACGTAACCTGCATGCGGACACTCCACTCCTTTCGGCTTCCCCGTAGTTCCGCTTGTGTAGAAAATTGTCGCCAGGCGTTCCTTTGGATCATCGAGCCATGCGGGGTGTGCAGCCGGGGGCAGGTCATCCGGTATGTTCATGACATCAAGAGTTGGCAAGTCGCGGAACTCGTCCTGGCCGCGTGTAACAACCACCACCGGTTGGGCATCATCAAGCATATGAGTTGTAAGAGCGTCCGGCAGAGTAGCGTCAAGAAACATTAGCACACCGCCGGCCTTCAGAACGCCGAGGTGCGTGGCCACTATCTGCCAATTGTCCTGGGACATGGAAACCGCCACCACCTGATCGGGCCCTGTCAGATATGGTGCAACCGCTGCAGCTATTTTCTTTGCATTGGCATCAAGTTCAGCAAATGTCAGCGCTTCGCCGGTATGAGGTATCTGCAATGCTGTGAAGTCCGGGTATTTCGCAGCTGAACGGCTGAACACATCACTCAGCCACTCAATTCCTACCTGATGTGGCACATTCAAAAGATGGTTTTCACCAAAAACGTCCGTCAAACTGTACGGACAAACCTCAGCCCCTCTATCGACCTCTTCTTCAGCTGCCCATAGATAACGTATCCAAGCCCAATAAGTCAGGGCAAAGAAGAGCACACATACAAGCAATATATAAGCTACTACCATGAAAGCCGCTCACGGTTCGTGACATTCGGCGGGCCGAATTGCGTAAATCACGCGCTGCAGCCGCCTAGTCAAAATACCGCTCAAGTTTCCCAGACCGGCGGATATCAAGCGTTACGCAATGAAAGCCGCCTCCCAACATTTTCGAATGTCGCAGTTTTATGGGAATTACATCAACACCATTTTTCTCAATCAGTTTGATGAGCGCGGTTTGATCGCTGTCGACAACCACCAGATTCGGATTGATGCTGAAGGCATTCATATCTATCCAGTTGCTGCCAATACATTTCGCCAGATAGTCATCGCTATACCGTTCCGTATTCTCCATGGGCGGGCAATATATGACATCCCATTGTTTCAACAGCTCGGGCATCGTCTTGTCATTTATCCGGGCCGGATTGCAAAGAACCAGCCCCGGACGCAAGGCCACAAAAGTTGAGTCGATATGGCTGCCGTAGTAAACGTCCTTCATAAAATGGACGCGGTATTTATCACCCAATATCGTCTGCAGCCATTGCCCTCCCATTTCGTTGCCGGTTGCGCTGACCAGATAAAGCAAATCCTCCCCAAAGCGCATCACGTTCGCCGCATCGAACGCCGGTTCATCGTTTTTCGGAGTTGGCTTGTTGAGATCAACGTCAAAAAGCGAATCCAAAAGCATTGGCTTTGGCGCCGCATACCACTTTGCACCCGATCTCATATAATCGACCATCATTGAGCGGTAACTGAAGGTTTCCTGGGTTCGGCTGCGGATAACAGTTGGCGTTTCTATGATGTGATCGCCAATCACCAGCATGATGTCGCGGGGGCAGTAACTATAGTATCCGTGGGATTGCCAATGGACTGTTGAAAACGATGCTTCATGGGGCCAGGTCTCAGGGCGCTTTACCGTGATCCCCAAGTCCTCGAGGGCCTCAACGAATGTGTTCAAATCCTCATCTGTTTCTTCAATAACCTTTTGCGGAAACGGGCCTTGCGGTATCTCCTCCAAGGGCCGGTCCGGGAATTCCGCCAGTTGCGTGCTGACGTCCCGGGTCGGAAACCACGCACCCAGCGGATTGCCAACAATGACCTCCTCTAACTGATCCCATTCGTTGCAACTCCATACAGTCGACATTATCGTCATCTCCGCTGGTTGAGAAAGATACGATGATTTCGGGGAACCTCAAAAAAGAAAGGCATAACAAATTTTATCTGATCCAGAAATAAACTTTGAAGAACTTTGGACGACTTTCTACAAACGATACCCCTTCTTCAAACTAAGAGATGTCGACTGGAACCGGCAATACGAAATCTACCGCCCGAATGTCAGCGAAAACACAAGCAACTAGGAACTCTTCGACATTTTCTTCCAGGTGCTTGCTCCATTGACCGATGGACATGTAGACCTCCTTGCGAAATCCAAAGAAAAAGGCAAGACGCGTTCCTTTAATCCGGAAACAAAGCCGAAATTTTGGCAAGAGTTCACGAAAAAACAAATCAAACAACTTTTCGAAACAACTAAGCAAACTCTTTCTGCAAACGGATTCGGAAAAATAAAGCGGACCAACGCCTGGATGCTCCGCTATGGCCGGTCGCAACGTTTCGCTTACCTGCGGATATTGGAGCTGGAAGGCATCGGCAAACGGAAGCTCAACACGGCGCTGGATGATATCAGCAAGGAATTCCAATCCCTGGATGGCATCATCATAGATGTCCGCAACAATCCCGGCGGGGACGACAGCACCGTGCTTGCGATTGCGAGCAGATTTTGCAACACCGAAATGGTTGCCTTTCATAGAAAGACAAAAACCGGCCCCGGGGATAAAGATTTTTCGCCCCTTAAAACCTGGCGCGTTGGCCCGCACGGCGGAACACAATTTACCGGCCCGGTTGTTCTGTTGACCTGCGACGCGGTTTTCAGCGGCGCAGAGGTTTTCGCGCTTGTTATGAAGCAATTTCCTCATGTTACCATCATCGGCGATCACACCAACGGCATTTTTTCCTATCAGCTTGAGAAAAAGCTCCCAAATGGCTGGCGCTACAGCCTGTCCTACCAAGTTTATTTCTCCGCCGATATGGTTTGCTATGAAGCGGTGGGCGTTCCGCCGGACGTTGAGCTTTTGAACACCCGGGCTGATCTTGAAGCCGGCGAGGACCCTTTGATTACAACCGCCCTAGAGCTGCTGCGCTCCAAATCTCGGCAATCCCCGGCATGAACAAATCCTGCTTCTTCACGCCGCAAGCTCCGGCCAAAGCTTCACGATGAGCTCGAAACCTGCAAGCTGGAGCGCGTAAATCTCCAATGTGTGCCGGCCAGTGAAATGGAGCACACCGGCAATGAGTTCTGGCGGCTGGATGCGGCTTGGCCCGCGCCGGAAGTGAAAAAGCACGAACGCCAGGGCGCTGATCCCGGCAACAAACCCCACGAACCCGGCCCCCGCAAATCCATATTCAACCTGTTCACGCCAGATATAGACGGCCACAGCGGCAAAACACGCCAGCACCCGCATGGCCCCGAATGCTTGCGAGCCGCTCTTCCTCTCAGCGCCGTCAACATGCACGCGCTGGAAAAAACCGAACAGGGCCCACAGCCACCCTTCCGCGCCATAATCAACAATGCCCCCGGTAAAAGGCGCCGCCGCCACCAGCCCCGCCAGCACAGCTGCAAATGCCGGCCAGCCATACCGGCGAAGGAATTCTTTCACATATGGCCGCACGAGGCGGATGAAATAGAAACTTAAAAGTATGTTCGGCGCAACCCAGTCCCAATCCGCATTCCAGCTTTCCAGAACCGTCAGCAGCACCCCCAGCCCAACCCAGCGCAGCGGGGCGGTGCGGGTTTCCGCAAAGCCCAGAAAAAAGAAGAAAACCGGCGCTGCCAGGCG
>JBPCVY010000261.1:0-15142 GCA_051010055.1 Hyphomicrobiales bacterium
GTGGATATGCTGCCGGCCGCGGGTTATGGCTCAACATCGGCATCGTGCGCGATCATCCGCACCCATTACTCCACATTGGCCGGAACCGCCCTTGCCTATGAAGGATATTTCTACTGGAAGGACTGGGCCGGTTGGCTGGGCGTAGAAGATGAACGTGGCCTTGCTGAGTTCCGGGAAACCGGCTGCCTGGTCATGAAAACAGATGCAAACGGCCATCTCACCAAAATCATGGAATTCATGGACGAATTGTCTATCCCATACGAAAATTTCGACAATGCCGGCCTCAAAGCCCGCATGCCCCACTATGACACTGCGCTGTTTGCCCCCGCCAAGCGCCCAGACATGGACGGCTTTGGTGAGCCGAGCGGTGATGGCGACTTGAGAGGCGCGGTTTATTTCCCCTGCGCTGGTTACATTACTGACCCGCAGCTTTCAGCCCAGAATGAACAGCGGGCCGCAGAAGAAGCTGGCGGGGAGTTCATATTCAACAGGCGCGTCACTGAAATCCGCAAAGCCGCCGATGGCAAGGTTGCCGGGGTTTCTCTTGATGACGGCCAGGAAATCGACACGCCCGTGGTGGTGAATGTGGCCGGGCCTCACTCGTTCAAGGTCAACGAGATGGCCGGCGCCACCGGCGATATGACAATCGGCACCCAGGCGCTGAAGCAGGAAGTGGTGCATGTGCCATCGCCTGTTTCAGACTATGACAATCTTGGCATGGTGACATCGGACAGCGACATTTCCTGCTATACGCGGCCGGAGAATGGCAACTTCATCCTCATCGGCTCAGAAGACCCTGAATGCGACACGCGCGAATGGGTGGACCCTGACGGTTATGATGAAAATTTCTCCGAGCAATGGCGCATCCAGGCCATGCGCTGCGCCCAGCGCATTCCAGAGCTTGGCATTCCCTCGGCCATGCGCGGCGTGGTGAGCCTTTACGATGTCACCGATGACTGGATACCCATTTACGATTGCTCATCGGTGCCGGGTTTCTACATGGCGGTCGGCTCAAGCGGTAATCAGTTCAAGAACGCACCCATTGCCGGGGCCATGATGGCGCACCTTATTGAAAAGGTTCAGGCTGGGCATGATCACGATATTGATCCGTTGCATTTCACCGGCCCCTACACCGGTTGCGATATTGATATTGGGTTTTATTCCCGCAAACGGGAAATCAACCCGGAAAGTTCATTTTCAGTACTAGGTTAAGGAGAAAATTATGCTGAAAGAATTCAAAGAATTCGCCATGAAAGGCAACATGCTGGACATGGCGATTGGTATCGTGCTGGGCGCAACTTTCGGCACCATCGTCAAATCCCTGGTCAGCGATATTTTCATGCCGATCATTGGATACTTCTTTGGCGGTGTTGATTTCAGCAATCTGTTCATCACGCTGGGCGATGGCAAATTTGACAACCTGAAAGCTGCCCAGGATGCCGGTGCGGCGACCGTCAATTACGGCCTGTTCATCAATGCGGTCATCGCCTTCCTCATTGTTGCGTGGATTTTGTTCATGGTTGTAAAGGCCATGAATGCTGCACGCCGCGAGGAAGAAACGGCGGAAGAAGAAGCCCCTGCAGAACCGGCAGAAGACATCGCTCTTTTGACCGAAATCCGCGACCTTTTGAAAAAGAAGAAATAACTGCCAGGATTAAAGCGCTGCCGTTACAGAGCAACATCCTGCCACACTGAAACTTTCCCGCTTCAGCGTGGTTGGATAAAGTTACTCGCTTTTTGAGACTACTTGGTTGCCGTTCTCGGTGTGAACGGCAGCGCGACCACCTCCGCAGCACGCGGGCCAATCTCGGTTTCGATCTCAATGCGCGATCCGGTTTCCCAGTGCGGAGATTTGACCATGGCAAAACCGATATTCTTCTCAAGCCGCGGGCTGTAAACGGCAGAGCGCAACTCACCCACCGGCGCACCATCGGCTTTAGCAGGCCACCATTCCCCGTTAACGCCAGGCAAGGCGTCACCTTCTATCTCAACACCGATCAGCTTTCGGTCGATGCCTGTTTCTGCAATCGTGCGCAACGCATCTTTACCGACAAAATCAGCATCCATTTCAAGATCAACCAACCTTTCAAGGCCGATATGAAACGGCGTATCCTCAGCGCCAAAATCTGCCGCATAGGAAATGATGCCCCCTTCGATGCGGCGGATGGTTGAGGGTGTGCCGGGCGCGATGCCATGCGGCTTTCCGGCTTCCATAACACGCTCCCACAGCTCATCACCGCGCGAACCATCGCGCAGGTAAAGCTCATAGCCGCGCTCTGACGACCAGCCTGTGCGCGAAATAACCAGCGGAATGCCGTCCAGCTCGGTTTCAAAGTTCCAATAATACTTGAGATCCCATATGCCCTTGCCGAACAGGTCTTCCATCACGTTGACGGATTTTGGCCCCTGCAGCTGCAGCGGGCTCACATCGGGCTCGCAAATGGAGACGTTCATACCGGAATTGTACGCAAGTCCCTTCGCCCACAGGAGAATGTCGCTGTCTGCCAGCGACAGCCAGAAATGGTTCTCGCCAAGGCGCAGCAGCACCGGGTCGTTGATGCAACCGCCATTTTCGTCGGTGATGAGCACATATTTGCATTGATTGACGGCGCATTTAGAAAGATTGCGCGGGGTGAGAAGCTGGGTAAAACGGGCAGCATCTGGCCCCGTTATCTCCACCTGGCGCTGAACCGATACGTCCCATAGGGCGCAATTAGTAACCAGCGCCCAGAAATCCGCCTCCGGGCTTTCATACCAGAGCGGCATCCACATGTGATTGTAGACCGAATAGCCCTTGCAACCCCAGCGCTCGGTAGCGCCAAAAAAGGGTGATTTGCGCACCCGGGTTGCGAAGGAAGTATAAGGCGCGCCAGTTCTTATCTCAGCCAAGTGTTTGCCTCCCAAAAACAGTTGACCCGTATCGCAATTACGCATTCTATTGCAGCGCTTACCTTCTTATCTCAGGTTCCACTAAAATGGTACATGTCAGCGACGCGAAAGACGAAAACCACGACATTTTGAACGCCCTTCGAAAGTCCGTCCGCGATGAACCCGAAAGCGGCATCGTGAACGCGGCCAACTATGTGTGGAAACTGGGCAGGGAGGCCATTCCCATGTGGGTTGGCGAGGGCTCTGAACCAACGCCGGAATTCATATGCCGGGCAGCGGTGGATGCTTTGGCACGCGGGGAAACATTCTATACCCATCAGCGCGGCATCCCGGAGCTGCGGAACGCCCTTGCCAGCTATCATGAACGTCACTATGGCAAACCTTTTGATGCGGAAAATTTCTATGTCACCGTCGGCGGCATGGGCGCCATCCAGATAGCTGTGCAAGCAGTGGCGGAGGCCGGCTCTGAGATCGTCATTCCCAGCCCCGCATGGCCCAACTATGCAGCGCCCATGCGCATGCACCAGGTAACGCCAGTTGAAGTTCCCATGCGCTTTGCGAACGGTACCTGGCACATCGACCTTGACCGGCTCCTTGGCGCTGTTACCGACAAAACCCGCGCTATCGCCATTAATTCGCCGTCCAATCCGGTAGGTTCTGTGGTTGGCGATGAAGAACTCATCGCCATCCGTGATTTCTGCCGCAACAAAGGCATCTGGATTATCGCCGATGAGGTTTATCACCGCTTTTTCTATCCTGTTAAACCGGGCGCAGGGGCCATCGCACCCTCGTTCCAGAACCATTGCGATGCTGAGGAGCAGGTTATCTACGTAAATACATTCTCAAAGAACTGGGCCATGACTGGGTGGCGCATGGGCTGGATGCAGGCGCCTCAGGCCATGGGCCAGAAAATTGAGAACCTCATTCAATACAACACCTCTGGCGTGCCCTCCTTCATGCAGCCGGCAGGTGTTACCGCCCTGAATGAGGGAGAGGACTTCGTTGCCAAGCAGGTGGCCCACTGCAAGGAAGGTCTCGACATCGTTCTTTCCACCCTGGGCCGGCGCAACGATATTGCCTACCAGCGCCCGGAAGGTGCGTTCTACTATTTCTTCAAAGTTGACGGCATTGAGGATTCAACCGCTGCAATCCGCACTTGGATTGACGAAATTGGCGTAGGCCTTGCCCCGGGCACGGCATTCGGCCCGGGCGGCGAGAGCTGGTTCCGCATGTGTTATGCGGGCGCACATGAGGACCTTCGCACAGCGTGCGAGCGCCTTTCCGGGTGGCTGGACCGGAGATGATAGCAGACGGGCCCGATAATGAAATTATCGAGGCCCTAGTGCATGCCGGGCTGATTGATAACCAGGTCGGCGCGAAATTCGTCCGAATGACCGGCGGAGTTTCCTCAGACATCTGGAAGGTGGAAACGCCTCACCGCACATTCTGCGTCAAGCGCGCGCTGGCCAAAATGAAGGTTGAGGCAGATTGGTTTGCACCGGTTGAGCGCAACCGGTTTGAGGTGGCGTGGTATGAGCGCATCAACGAAATCGTTCCAGGCGCTGCCCCCAAAATCCTTGCCCATGATGAGAGGCATGGCCTTTTTGCGATGGAATTTCTCAACCCGGCGCGCCATGCCCTATGGAAAGAAGAACTGCGGCATGGACGGGTGCGCCTCGAAGATGCTCGCGCATGCGGTGAACGCCTTTCCCGTATTCACAGCGCAACCGCAGGAAATGAAAAACTTGCCGCGCTATTCCCATCAACTGAGATTTTTCACGCCCTCCGCCTTGAGCCCTATCTGGAAGCCACCGCAACAAGCCACCCTGACCTTAAAGAGGTGCTCTTCGGCCTCAGCAAGCGCACCGCCAATATGCGACTTGCCATGATCCACGGTGATGTCAGCCCCAAGAACATACTCATCGGTCCGGACGGCCCGGTATTCCTCGATGCTGAGTGTGCCACATTTGGCGATCCGGCATTTGACCTTGCATTCTGCCTCAATCATTTCCTTCTAAAGTGCTTATGGACACCTGAAGCTCATTCGAAGTTCCTGGAAGCGTTTGAAACGATGGAAGTTGCATATTTGCAAATCGTTGACTGGGAAGCGCCGGCCAGCCTGGAAGCGCGCGCGGCAAGCCTTCTTCCTGGTCTGTTTCTTGCCCGCATCGACGGCAAGTCGCCGGTTGAATACATCACCGAAGAACGGGAAAAGGAAAAGGTGAGACGATGCGCCCGTGCGCTTTTGCAACGGACACCAAAAAAGCTGGCCGAAATCAGCCAAGCCTGGCGGGAAGAGTTGGACGATGAATAGCGAGATTACAAAAGTCATAGGTCGCCAGGTGTGGGATTCGAGGGGTAGGCCGACGGTGGAGGCGGAAGTGTACCTTGCCGGAGGCGCTATGGGCCGGGCCATTGCCCCGGCAGGCGCTTCAACAGGCAGCGGCGAGGCCCTTGATTTGCGTGATGGGGGAGACGCTTACGGTGGCTATGGCGTTTCCGGAGCGTTGAACGCGGTCAACGGCGAGATTGCCAGCGCCCTTGCCGGACGCGATGCCCACCAGCAAAGCGAAATCGACAATGCCATGATTGCCCTTGACGGAACGCCTGATAAGTCGCGCCTTGGCGGCAATGGGCTTGTGGCGGTTTCAATGGCGGTTTGCCATGCAGCTGCCTCTAGCGAGGGAGTG
Source organism: Hyphomicrobiales bacterium (assembly GCA_051010055.1). GTDB lineage: Bacteria > Pseudomonadota > Alphaproteobacteria > Rhizobiales > CAJQND01 > CAJQND01. The sequence goes on from JBPCVY010000261.1 coordinate 5,580, forward strand.
CCCCTTTGGCGCTATCTGGCAGGAAACAATGCGGCAGCTTTCCTGCCCCTTCCGGAAATCCAGATTTTCGGCGGCGGTGCCCATGCAGGCCGCAGCGTTGATGTGCAGGATTTCATGGTTATCGCCATCGGCGCAGAAACCTATGCCCAGGCCCTTGAATGGGCATCTGATGTTTACCGCAGCGCCGGCAAGGTGATGGCTGAGGGGGGTCGGTTGGCAGGCGTTGCTGATGAGGGCGGATATTGGCCTGTATTTGATTCCAACGAACAGGCGCTTGATTTCCTCATGCGCGCCATTGAACAAGCCGGCTTCACGCCGGGTGATGATATCGCCATTTCCCTTGATATCGCCGCATCCGACTTCGGCAAAAACGGGCGCTACACACTTGCGCGCGATAAAAGGCAGGTGGATTCCGATGGGCTTTCAGAAATGCTCATCGGCTGGCTGGAGCGCTACCCGATTGTTGCCATTGAAGACCCCCTTGGCGAGGACGATGGCGATGCCATGGCCGACTTTACCGACGCGGCAGGGCCAAAAGTTGAAGTCGTCGCAGATGATTTCATCTGCACAAACGCTAAAAAAATTTCCGCGGCCCACGAGCAAGGCGCCTGTAATACCGCCCTCATCAAGCCCAATCAGGCAGGAACCTTTACCGAAGCAAAGGCGGCATTTGATGCGGCAAACACTGCAAACTGGCAATCCATCGTTTCCGCCAGATCAGGGGAAACAGAAGATGTGACAATCGTTCATCTGGCCGTGGGCTGGGGGGTGAAACAGCTGAAAGTGGGCTCGTTTGCCCGCTCAGAACGCATGGCGAAATGGAACGAAGGTCTGCGCATTTCGGAAGCTCTGGGGCCAGATGGCGGCAAACTTGGACCAAAAGGGAGCTTTCCCTGGGGTTAGCCGGCCCCGGTTAGCCTTACTTTCGTATCAGCGACAATCTCACTTGATTTCTGCTAAACTCTTGCCGGGAATGATGGAAACAGGCAGCAAATGCTGACAAGTTTTACCATTGTGGGGGTAGCGCTTGCTTATCTCGGCGTTCTTTTCGCCGTGGCGAGCTATGGCGACCGTATGGCGCGCCAGCACGGGCGCATACCGGGCAGGCGGCTGATTTACACCCTTTCGTTCGGCGTTTACTGCACATCATGGACGTTTTTCGGCTCGGTGGGCCTTGCCGCCCAGTCCGGGCTTGATTTCCTGCCTATCTATATTGGCCCCATATTGATGCTGGCCGTCGGCTGGCCCTTGATCCAACGCATCATTTTGCTGGCCAAGAAGCACAATATTACCTCCATTGCCGACTTTATCGCCGCGCGCTACGGCAAAAGCCAGATGCTCGGCGCGCTGGTGGCCGTTATCGCGGTTATTGGCACCGTGCCCTATATCGCCCTGCAGTTGAAAGCCTCCACAGCATCGCTGGAAGCCATGCTCACGGTGTCGCGCGAAACCTCGGGCCTGACGGGCCTTGTGCCGTTCTCGATCGACCTTGCCTTGCTGGTGGCGATTGTGATGGCCGTTTTCACCGTGCTTTTCGGCACCCGCCACATTGATGCGACCGAACACCAGGATGGGCTCATGGCAGCGGTTGCCATGGAATCCCTGGTAAAACTCGGGGCATTCATCATTGTTGGCCTGTTTGTCACCTACTACCTGTTCGACGGGCTGAACGGGCTCATCGATGCGGTGTCTGACCGGCCGGATATCGCCCAGCTGTTTACCGGCGGTTTTGACGGCGGGCGCTGGTTCACCATGACGTTCCTTTCCATGGTCGCGATTATTCTGCTGCCTCGCCAATTTCACGTGGCAATTGTTGAAAATGACGATGTTTCACACTTGCGCACGACCCGCTGGGCGTTCCCGCTCTACCTGATCGCTATCAATCTCTTTGTGGTTCCCATCGCCATTGCGGGCCTTACGGTTTTTGAATCTGGCACAGTGGATGCGGACACATTCGTGCTTGCACTGCCGGTGGCCGCTGACCAGAAAACCATCAGCCTCATTACGTTTATCGGCGGCCTATCAGCTGCAACAGCCATGGTGATTGTCGCCACCATGGCGCTGTCCATCATGGTTTGTAACGACCTCATTGTGCCGTTCATCTTGCGCAACCGGCTTGAGGCCAGCACTCACCAGGACATGGGCCAGGTGCTGCTCATGATCCGCCGCAGCGCTATCTTCGCCATTTTCGCCCTTGCCTATAGCTACTACCTCATGGTTGGCGACAATGCCGCCCTTGCCCAAACCGGATTGCTCTCATTTGCTGCCATTGCCCAGTTTGCACCCGCCTTTTTCGGCGGCCTGTTCTGGCGCCGGGCGAGCGCCCGGGGCGCCATGGCGGGCATTGTCGGCGGGTTCCTTGTCTGGTCCTACACCCTGTTGTTGCCATCGTTCATTGATGCTGGCTGGCTAAGCGCATCGCTATTGCAAAACGGCCCGTTCGGGCTTGGGCTGTTGCGTCCGCGCATGTTGCTGGGGCTTCAGTTCGACCCCCTCACTCACGGGGTTATCTGGTCGATGGTGGCCAATATCTCCCTTTATGTGACGTTCTCGCTGATTACCCAGCCAAGCCCCATTGAGCGGCTGCAAGCATCCAGCTTTACCGGCCCGGACATTCCAGGCGCTGGCCCAAGTTTTGGCCTGTGGCGCACCGCCATTACCGTCGGCGAGCTGAAATCCACCGTGTCCCGCTATCTCGGTGAGGCGCGTTCCGAACGCTCTTTTAACGAGTTTGCCCAAAGCCGAGGGGTTGAACTTGAAGACGAAACCGAGGCTGACATCCGGCTGCTGAGATTTGCCGAACACATTCTTGCAAGTGCAGTTGGCGCGGCCTCATCGCGTCTGGTGCTGGCGCTGTTGCTCGAGCGCCACAGCCTCAACACCCGCGCCGCAATGAAGCTTTTGGATGATGCATCCGCCGCCATCCAGTACAACCGCGATTTGCTGCAATCAGCGATTGACCATGTGCGCCAGGGCATCGCAGTGTTTGACAAGGACCTGAACCTGATTTGCTGGAATCAGCAGTTCCGCCACGTGCTCGACCTGCCACCGGATATGGGCCGGGTTGGCGTACCATTGCGCGAAGTAGTGCATTCGGTTGCTGCCAAAACCGGCATTGAGGAAGAGGCCACTGATAACCATGTGGAACAGCGCATCGACAGATTGATTGTCTCCATGACCCCGTTCCAGGAGCATATTGAACGTACGGGCGTTTATGTAGAAGTGCGCTCCAACGCCCTGCCGGATGGCGGTGTGGTGATAACCTTCACCGACATTACCGAGCGGGTTGAGGCTGCAAAAGCGCTTGAGCGGGCCAACGAAAATCTGGAGCGCCGGGTTGAAGAACGCACCGCAGAATTGACCGAGCTGAACAGCGCGCTTGCCCATGCCAAGGCCGAGGCGGAAGCTGCCAACCGGGGCAAGACGCGGTTTATCGCCAGCGCCAGTCACGACATACTGCAGCCGCTGAACGCTGCCCGGCTCTACACAACGAGTTTGGTTGAACAGCCCCCGAAAAGCACCAAGCAGGCTCAGCTTGTAACCAATGTGGATGCAGCACTTGAGGCTGTTGAAGATATTCTGTCTGCGCTCTTGGATATCTCCCGCCTTGATGCAGGCGCGTTCAAGATAGAGCGTTCAGCATTCCGTCTCGACGAACTGTTTTCAGCGCTGGAAACCGAATATGCCGCACTGGCTGAGGAAAAGGGCATCACGTTGCGGGTGACGCCATCATCGGCAACGGTGTTTTCTGACCGCCGGCTGGTGCGCCGGGTGGTGCAGAATCTTCTTTCCAACGCCATCAAGTATACCCCCGACGGCAAGGTTTTGCTGGGCGCACGCCGGCGCGACGGCATGGTGATTATTGAAGTTCACGATACCGGCCCTGGCATCTCCGACAATAACAAGGAAACCATCTTCCATGAGTTCAAGCGCCTTGATACCGCACCCCCTTCAGAGCAAGGGCTGGGCCTTGGTCTTTCAATTGTCGACAGGGTGGTAAAGGCGCTCGACCATACCCTGGAGCTAAGCTCAAAGCCTGGCGAGGGGTCGGTCTTTTCGCTTCATCTGCCCGCCACCGACGCCATTGCCATATCAGAAACCGTTCCGGGCCGGCCCGCGCGCCTTTTCAGAGACCTCAAAGGAATGCATGTTTTGTGCATTGATAATGAAACGCGCATTTTGGAAGGCATGAGCACTTTGATGGGCGGTTGGGGATGTGTTGTGAAAACTGCAAGTGATGGACCAACCGCCCGCAGGGGCGCAAAAAGCGGCGCCGATATCATTCTCGCCGATTATCATCTGAACGAAACCACCGGGCTCGACCTGATCGACGAATTACGGGGCAAGCTTGGAGAAGAAACACCGGCTATTTTGATCACTGCCGATCAATCGGTAGAGATACGCGAAGAGGCCGAACGGCGCGGTGTGATCTATATGCGCAAACCGGTGAAACCGGCATCACTCAGGGCCATTTTATCGCGCATGGTGGTACAGCGCGCCGCCGCCGAATAAGCGCGGATAGTTCATGCAGGTTTTGGGGAAACTTTCAAAAAATTTGAATTGGTTGAGAAGTTTTGGCAGAGATTTTGCAGCCAACTAAAGAGGCTGTTCGTTCCACTGATCGCCATCAATGCGCGCTGCTGCAATCACAGCCCTTGTGCGGCTTTCAACGCCCAGTTTCTGTAAAATCGCGGAAACATGGGCCTTCACCGTTGCTTCGGAGACCGACAGCTCATAGGCGATCTGCTTGTTCAACAATCCTTCGCGCAACATCATCAAAACCCGCAACTGCTGCGGCGTCAGCGTCGCAAAGCGTTGAATTAATTGAGTAACTTCATCATCTTCGTTTGAATTGATGTCAACGCTCTCCGGCAGCCAGACACCGCCCTCCAGCACTTCTTTTACTGCCTGGCGCATATGCTCCACCGGTGTCGATTTGGGAATAAAGCCGGAGGCACCAAAACCCATAGCCCGGCGGATAACAGGCGGCTCGTCACTTGCAGACACCACAATCACCGGAATGTCAGGATATTGAGCGCGTAAAAATGACAGCCCGGAAAAACCCTGAACTCCTGGCATTTTGAGGTCCAAGAGCACCAGGTCAGGTGTTGCCCCATTGCCCAGAACCTCGACCACTTCTCCTAGGGAACCGGCCCCGGCAAATTCAACATTGTCGTACAGATCGGCCAATGTCTGGGTCAACGCATCGCGGAAAAGCGGATGATCATCAGCTATGACTATCCTGTAACCAGACATAAAGTTGCGCCCCTCGCCGCAAAGGGCGCGCGTCATTCTTTTCTTTTTTCCCAGCAGCGCGCCACTCCCGGACCTATTTGATACGAGATTGGAGGTTTTGCCAAGTCCTGAACACGGCCTCGAGGATTAACTACCCTTGAGCCGGTTTGCGAACATGATCATGTAAATGCCAGTGCTGAGGAAACTGATCCCCATCAAAAGCCCTAAAATGACCGTTGAAGCCTGGGGCAGTCCGGCAGCGATGAGCACACCTGCAAGAATGGTGACAATTGCTGAAATGAGTGTCCAGACCCACCCTTCATCAGGGCGGATTTCAAAAGCGAAAACCAGCTTGAACGCGCCTTCAACCATGAAGATGACGGCGACCATCAATGTCAGCGCTACCAGGCCGGATGCCGGGTTGAACACAATGAAAAAGCCGGCCCCGAGCTGTACCAGGCTCAACAGCAATGCGCCGAAAAACGGCCCGGTTCCCTCATAGGAAAACGCCCCGAACAGGCCAACAGCACCCACGAACACCAAAAGCCAGCCGACAAAGAGCGTTAGCGACAGGCTTGAGACAAACGGGAAAAGGATGGCGAAAATCCCCGCCACAGTCATGGCAATACCAGTCCAGAGTATCTGTTTGCGCTTCTTGCCAAGGCGCGCAAAAATGTCTTGCCGCAAACGCGGGGACAGTTCTTCTGCATCAGTCATGATTGAATTCTCCCAACCAGAATCAGTTTTGTTAAAAGTATCAAGCGCACTTGGCCTAAGCCAACAAAATTCCATCAAGCGGAACCGGAAAACCGCATTGCCGCCGTGCTTCCATCAGTTATTTGATGAATGGGTCAGTCTTCTAAGGGCGGAAACCTGGTTTTCGACGCAGCAACCGTCCAATCCATATGGTTGCGGACATATTCCTGCGCTGCATCGCGCGGGGGATTATAGTCCCAGGACGTCAGCGTGCCGCGCTCCATGGCCGCATGCACTGCACGTCGCTGCTTTTGGGTGTTGATCACATCGCGGCGGATGGTGGCACTGTCCCAGCGCTTTGAGACTTCCTTCGCAAACTCCTTTGCAACCACGTCATTGGCAAGGTCATCAGCAAGATTTACCCGCTCTTGCGGGTCTGCCGCCAAATCGAACAGCATGGGTGGATCGCCAGCGCAATGGATGTATTTGTATTTTCCACGGCGGATCATGAACACCGGGTGGGCGGTCATTTCCGCACAATATTCGCCAATCGCCTCGTCCACATCATCTGAGCCACCTGTCGCGAGCGGGTATAGTGAGCGCCCATCAATGGGTTGGCCAAGTTCAGGTTTTACGCCGCCGGCAGAAGCTGCAACATCAATGAGTGTGGGCAGAATGTCCACCAACGAACAGGCGTTCGGCACGGTTTGGCGGGCAATGCCAGGACCCGCCATGATCAGGGGCACCCGCGCGGAATGTTCAAAGAAGTTCATCTTGTACCAAAGGCCGCGCTCGCCAAGCATATCGCCATGATCGGCAGTGACGATGACGATGGTGTTGTCCAAAAACTGCGCTTCCTTGAGCGTTGCCACCAGCTCTCCTACCTTGCTGTCGAAATAGGAGGTGTTCGCATAATAGGCATGGCGCGCATTGCGCACTTCATCATCGCTCACTTCAACGGCGCTTGCTTCAATGCCGTCCATGAGCCGGCGCGAAAACGGATCCTGCTGGGAAGCTTCCAGCACGGTTTCCGGCATGTCGATATCGCCGTGTTCATAAAGGTCCCACCAGTCCTTCCGCGCCACATAAGGGTCGTGGGGATGAATGAAGCTGGCCACGAGGCAGAACGGGCCGCCGCCTTCCCGGGCACAGTCGAAAATCTGGCGCTTGGCGAAAAACGCCACCTCCTCGTCATAGTCAATCTGGAACGTGGTGGCCGCAACGCCTGCCTCACGCACCGAATCCATATTGTGGTACCACTTGTCGATGCGTTCATCGGGCAGTTCCCAATCAGGCGTCCAGGCATAGTCGGCTGGATAAATGTCGGTGGTAACCCGCTTTTCAAACCCGTGCATTTGGTCGGGTCCGACAAAATGCATTTTGCCGGAAAGGCAAGTGCTGTAACCCATGGAACGCAGATAATGGGCAAAGGTAGGAATGGCCGCCGGAAACTCGCTGGCATTATCATATGCAGCAATGCGCGTTACCAGTTGCCCGGACATAAAACTAAACCTCGACGGAGCGCATAAAGGCGCATTGCAATATGAAGCATCAAAACGCGTGCCTTTTGCCGCCAGGGCTTCCATATGTGGGGTTTTCACCAGCTGGTGGCCATAAGCGCCCGTAAACTGCGGCGCAAGCTGATCGGCCATTATCAGCAAAATGTTCGGCGCGTCTTGCATGGTACTGGTTCCTGCATGTGCATTCACTCAGTTTCTAACGTGCATCAGGGAAAGAAAAAATTCGATTGAATTTTTTTCACTACCGATCGATTAGGTGAACATGGCATCCGGTAACAACTACACCTGCGCCGACGGTTCCCTTGCGGGAAACCTGAAGGGCGTTCTTGCGCCTTTGATTTTCTGTGCGCTTTTTTTCACCAGCACCTATGTGCGTGCGGGCGAGGCCCTGGTTGCGGTTGCCGCTAATTTTTCTGATGCCTCCAAACGCATCAAAAACGAATTCGAAAACGGCCACAATCACAAAGTGAAACTGGTGACCGGTTCAACCGGAAAGCTCTACGCCCAGATCATCAATGGTGCCCCCTTCGATGTGTTCCTGGCAGCAGATACAGTGCGGCCCGAAAAGCTTGAGGCTGATGGCCGCGCAGTGGCCGGGAGTCGTTTTACCTATGCGCTGGGGCAGCTTGTTCTATGGAGCGCCCAAAAGGATTTGATCGGCGATGATGGCGCGCAAGCGCTTGAAATGGGCCGTTTCCGCAGACTGGCAATGGCAAATCCTGATCTGGCGCCTTATGGGGCAGCCGCCATTCAAACCCTTCAAAACCTCAACCTGCATCAACCCCTGAAAAACAAGATAGTCATGGGAGAAAATGCCGGTCAGGCATTCGCTCTGGTGTCGAGCGGCAATGCCGAGCTGGGGTTTGTTCCATTGACATTTGTTATGAACCCAGTTGGTACCGCAAAGGGGCAAAAGTGGATTGTCCCGGCGGACAAGTATGACCCTATCCGTCAGGACGCGGTTCTCTTGATGCGGGCAAAGGAAAACGAGGCAGCAACACGTTTTTTGACCTTTTTGCGCAGCGATGATGCGAAATCGGTTATCAAGGATCTTGGATACGGGGTGCAGTAGGCAATGGTAGACCTTGGCCCACTATGGCTGACAATGAAGCCGGCGGCGGCAACCACATTCTTGCTGCTGCTCATTGGAACACCGCTGGCCTGGTGGCTGGCCAATACTCGCTCAAAATTCAAGCCCGCAGTGGAGGCGCTTACCGCCCTGCCAATCGTTCTGCCGCCAACTGTGATCGGCTTTTACCTCTTGATCAGTTTCAGCCCTTCATCACCACTTGGGGCAGCATGGATAAACGTTACCGGCGATACGCTCACCTTTTCCTTCGCCGGGCTTTTGATCGCTTCCATCATTTATTCCATGCCTTTCATGCAGCAGCCCCTGCAAAGCACTTTTGAAACAGTGGGCCGCGCGCCGATGGAGGCAGCAGCCACTTTGCGGGCATCGCCTCTTGATGCGTTTTTCTCTGTTGCCGCCCCATTGTCAGCCGGTGGATTTCTCACCGCCGCGGTGCTCACCTTCACCCACACCATTGGCGAATTCGGTGTGGTGCTGATGGTTGGAGGTAACATACCAGGCAAAACCAAAGTCATCTCAATTGCCATCTACGAGCATGTGGAAACCTTGCGCTACGCAGAAGCCCACCAGCTCTCAGCAGGGCTCTTGATCTTTTCATTCATCGTCCTGATGATCGTTTACACATTCAACCGCCGTTACCCAACCCATGTCGGATAAAACACTCACCCTTTCAGCGCGCCTGACGCTTGAACCATCCGAAATCGACGTGGATGATGACATCGCGCTTGATGGCATTACAGCACTGTTCAGCCCCAGCGGCGGCGGCAAAACCACACTGTTGCGCATTATCGCCGGGCTGGAGAAAAACGCCGAAGGCCGGGTGGCGTTTTGCGGCAAGCTCTGGGCGGACAGCGATACCGGGCACTTTCTGGCCCCTCACCTGCGCCCCATCGGTATGGTGTTTCAGGATGCAAGGCTGTTTCCCCATCTCGATGTTGCAGGCAACTTGCGGTTCGGCAGGAAAAGGGGCCGCGAGGGTGGCGCAATCAACTATGAGCAGGTGGTGGAAGCTCTCGATCTGA
>JBPCVY010000262.1:0-10419 GCA_051010055.1 Hyphomicrobiales bacterium
TCTTGCAATGTGCCGCCGCTATTTATGTCTGTCGTGGCCACGCTTTTCCCCTCTTCCCAGTCAAAGGGCTTAAATCTGCGAAAAGACCCCCAAGGACCTTTCCACGAAACTGCCAGAAACAGGTAAACGACCTGTCAATCGCTCAACTTACGGGTCACATCTTGCTTGCACCATCAATCAAGCGGAAAAATGACCCAAGTTCGCACAAGTAAACTCCTCGAGCGTCTTCACGTTCGAGGAACCTGTTCATGCTGTAGCAAAAAGATTCCCCCATTGCCAATTGTAAACGATGTCGCAATGAATAATGGTGCGTTAGATCACAGGTTTTCCGGGAGTTCTGAGATGAGAAGATTACTTGTTTTTTTGCTGGCCGCAAAGATAGCTGTTTTTGCAAGCTTGGCAGGTGCAGATACCGGAGATGATGAGCTTTTGAAATTCGTCCGGGTGCTTCACCAGGGAAAAGTTCATCATGGTATTCTAAGCCTTGGTCAAGTGCGTTTCCTCGACCGCAGTTTTCTCGACCCGGAAGCCTCGTTCACGGGTAAAATCGTAGCACTTGAAGAACTGCAGCTTTTGACCCCCGTGGCACCGAAAAAGGTGATCGGGGTTGCCCTGAACTATGCAAGCCATGGCGGCACGCCTGGAAGCGATATCGGACTGTTTTCCAAATTGCCCTCGTCGCTCATTGCCCATGAAGAAACCATCGTTCCCCCACCCGGCACCACCGGGGTGCACTATGAGGGCGAGATGGTTCTGGTCATCGCCCACAAGACAAAGGGAGTGAGCGAGGAAAAGGCCAAAGATAATATTTTTGGTGTGACTGTGGGAAACGATGTCACCGACAGGGCAATCGGCACCAGCGGGTTTTCCATCATTCGCGGCAAGGGTTCTGATACGTTCGGCCCTATGGGGCCGTGGATTGTGCGCGGACTTGACTATGACAACCTGGCGCTCAGTACCTTGGTGAACGGAGAAACTGTACAAAAAACCCGCACTTCTAAAGCCATCAACAATGCGGCCCGCATTGTCAGCTACATCTCACAATACATTACGCTGGAGCGGGGCGATGTCATTTTTACTGGAACATCCGGCACTACCCGCGCCATGCAGCCGGGCGATGTGGTTGAGGTTAAACTGGAAGGCGTCGGCACTTTGCGCAACACAGTCGGCAAGGCCCCCGATTAGGCCGGGCTAAAGCTCTCCTTCGAAAGCTCTTTCGCATATCGCTGCATATTCTTCAGCGGTGAATTGAATGGGATTGCCGCCCGCAGAAGGGTCTTCAACAGCCATTGAGCCAATCCGGGCATAGTCAGGGTTCTCAATGCCGATATCAGCAAGCGTATTGGCAATGCCAATCTGCTTGCGAAGCCCCAAAACCCAGTCCAGAACACTTTGATGGCTACCACCAAGCTCCAACGCCGAAGCCAGCTGTTCCATGCTTTGCGTTATGGCAGGCTTATTGGCCTGTAGCACGTAGGGCATGAGAACTGCGTTCAGCGTACCGTGATGGGCGCCATATAGCCCGCCAAGAGGATGGGACAGGGCATGGATTGCGCCCAGACCGCGCTGAAACGCCACCGCCCCCATGCTGGAGGCAATAAGCATCCAGGAACGCGCTTCAATATCGCTGCCCTGATGAACCGCGCGGGCCAGCCAGTCTTTGACAATGCGCATGCCTTCCAGGCCAATTCCTGCCGACATTGGGTGAAATCCCGGCGCGCACCAGGCTTCCAGGTTATGGGCAAATGCGTCCATACCCGTTGCAGCTGTGAGCCCGGCTGGAAGGCCTACGGTAAGCTCAGGGTCGGATATTACCGTTACTGGCATCATCTTCGGGTGAAAGATAATCTTCTTTTCATGGGTCACATTGTTGGTGATGACGCTTGCCCTGCCCACTTCAGAGCCGGTACCGGCCGTCGTTGGCACGGCAATGACCGGGGCGATTGCATCTGCATCAGCCCGCGTCCACCAATCGCCCACATCTTCAAAATCCCAAATAGGCCGGGTCTGGCCTTGCATGAACGCAACCGCCTTGCCCGCATCAAGTCCGGAACCGCCGCCCAGCGCGACAACTCCATCGTGGCTGCCTGCGCGGTAGGCTTCAACGCCGGCGGAAACGTTCGCTTCCACCGGGTTGGGATCAACTTCTGAGAAAAGCGCAGCACCAGAATCCGCATCTTTCAAGCCGCCCAAAATTGCGCCGGTCATCGGCAAGCCGGCAAGGCCTGGGTCGGTCACCACGAGTGGCCTTTTGATACCTGCCTCAGCGCATGCATCAGCCAACTCGCTGATGCGGCCTGCGCCAAAACGGATTGCCGTCGGGTAACTCCAATTAGCCGTGAGGGTCATCTTGCTACCTTTTTGAATGCTCTGCTGGCGGATGAAGGCTACTTGAACACGTAGGTGGTGAGAAGGTGATAAATCAAATATGCAGCAAAAATAAACCCAAGCGAGCGCCCAATGCGCTTGCCCCAAATCTCTATTGGATCATTGGGATCGGTTGAAGGGTCATAATTGACTTCGCCAGGGCGTGCCCGCTCGGCAGGACCAAGGAGTTTTTCTTCCTGCTCGCTCATGCGCTCAACATCACGCCGGGCTTTTTCGGCTTCGGCTTCTCTGTCTTGCGGGCGCTTGGCCATGGGTGAGGCCCTATCAGAATTCGCGGATATCGACGAAATGGCCGGCAATCGCAGCAGCTGCCGCCATCGACGGTGAAACCAGATGAGTACGCCCGCCGCGGCCCTGGCGGCCTTCGAAGTTGCGGTTCGATGTAGACGCGCACCGCTCGCCAGGCTCAAGCTTGTCGGCATTCATGGCAAGGCACATGGAACAACCCGGCTCGCGCCAGTCAAAACCGGCTTCAATGAGCACCTTGTCGAGGCCTTCGGCCTCTGCCTGTTCTTTCACGAGACCAGAGCCCGGCACCACCATTGCATAAACGCTGCCGGCGACTTTTTTGCCCTTCACCACCTCGGCAACCTCGCGCAAATCCTCGATACGCCCGTTGGTGCAAGAGCCGATAAAAACTCTGTCGATGGCCACATCCGCGATCTTGGTGCCCGGTTTGAGATCCATATATTTGAGTGAACGCATCATTGCGGCGCGCTTGTTCTCATCTTCAACCGCAGCCGGGTCCGGAATTTCACCCGTAATGGAAATCACGTCTTCCGGGCTGGTGCCCCACGTAACGATGGGCGGCAGAGCTGCAGCATCGAGTTTAACAACCACATCAAAATGTGCGCCCTCGTCACTGTGCAGGGTTTTCCAGTGCTCAACGGCGGCATCCCAGTCAGCCCTTTTCGGGCTGCGCGGGCGGTCTTTGAGATATTCGAACGTCTTTTCATCGGGCGGAATCAGGCCTGCGCGCGCACCACCCTCAATGGTCATGTTGCAGACCGTCATGCGTCCTTCCATGGACAAATCCCGGATTGCCTCACCGCAAAACTCGATAACGTGGCCGGTGCCACCGGCAGTACCGATCTCGCCGATAATCGCCAGAATGATATCCTTCGGCCCAACTCCTTCAGGCAGCTTGCCATCCACCTGAACGCGCATGTTCTTTGCTTTTTTCTGGATTAATGTCTGGGTAGCCAGCACATGTTCTACTTCAGAAGTGCCAATGCCGTGCGCCAAAGCGCCAAACGCCCCATGGGTAGACGTGTGACTGTCGCCGCAGACAATGGTCGTGCCTGGCAAGGTGAAGCCTTGTTCTGGACCAACAATGTGCACAATGCCCTGGCGGCGGTCATTTTCGTTGAAATAGTCAATGCCGAACTGAGCGGCATTTTCAGCAAGCGCATCAACCTGAATTTTCGCCTCCGGGTCATCAATGCCCATGGAGCGATCGCTCGTTGGAACGTTATGGTCGACAACTGCAAGGGTTTTTTCAGGTGCGCGCACGTCGCGCCCGGCCATGCGCAAACCTTCAAATGCCTGCGGACTGGTCACTTCATGCACGAGATGACGATCGATATAGATCAAACATGTGCCATCATCATCCTCGTGCACCAGATGATCGTCCCAAATTTTATCGTAAAGTGTCCGCGGCGCGCTCATTTCTCTCACCTGTTATGAAAAGCAGCGCACCATAGTGCGCAGCGCGCAATTTTGCAATTGTCTGAACATCAAATTTACCCGAATTGACGACGGTTTTCGGCCAGAATTAGAGGATATATGGTAGCAACGAAGCCAATGTGCAATTTTGCGCCGAGGACGCGATAAAATGACCAGGGTCAGGACGATTGCAGGCACTCCCGGCGCAGTGACAGGACTGATGTTTTTAATGACGGTATTTGCCAACGATTTATCAGCAAACGGTTATAGCGGGTGCTCCCGGCAAACCCACAATGGCACCGCATACACAGTCTGCAGTGTTGATCCGAAAAAGGCGCAGCTGCAATTGTTTCTGGCAGATGCGAGCGGCAAGGCATTCAGGTCTTACAAGCGCCTTGAGAAAGATTTGAACTCGCGCGGTGAATGCCTGGTGTTCGGAATGAATGCGGGCATGTACCATAAGGATATGTCGCCGGTGGGCCTTTATGTCGAGAACGGCGAAGAGCGCGCGCCGGTCAACACAGATGACGACACCGGCAACTTTTTCCTTAAACCGAACGGGATTTTCTTCATCAAGAACGGCAAGGCGGGCGTGCTTGAAACGAACGCCTACAAGCGCCGCAAGCGAACACCGGACCTCGCGTCCCAGTCTGGGCCCATGCTGGTGATCGACGGCAAAATTCACCCGCGCTTTATTGTCGACAGCCCCTACCGCAAACGCCGCAACGGTGTCGGCGTTACCAATGACGGACGCGTCATTTTCGCCATTTCAGAGAACAAAGTGAACTTTCGGGACTTTGCCCTGTTCTTCCGCGATCAATTGAAGAGCCCGAACGCGTTATATTTCGACGGGAAAATCTCAAGCCTTTATGACAAAGAAAAGCGTCGCTCCGACCGGAACGGCACCTTGGGACCTATCATAGGGATAACCGCAAAGAAATGCGGCGGGTAATACCCGCCTTATTCAGAGGCAGCTTCAGCTCGGGCAGCATCCTGTGCAGCTTTCTTGTCTGCAGCAGCCTTTGCCTTTGCATCCGCAACGGCCTTTTTGTCGGCTTCGTTGAGGCGGCGTGTGCGCACATCGGTAGCTTCACTGATGCGGGCTGATTTACCGCGGCGGCCACGAAGATAGTACAGTTTTGCACGGCGCACTTTACCGCGGCGAACCACTTCGATTGAATCGATAAGCGGTGAGTAGATCGGGAACACCCTTTCCACGCCTTCGCCGTAGGAAATCTTGCGCACGGTGAAGTTTTCGTTCAACCCACCGCCACTGCGTGCAATGCACACGCCTTCGTAGGCCTGGATGCGCTCGCGGCTGCCTTCAACAACGCGCACTTGAACGCGAAGCGTATCGCCTGCGGAAAACTCCGGCACGGCGCGCTTGGCGGCAATTTTTTCTGCCTGTTCGGCTTCTAGTTTCTCGATGACATTCATCGGACCGGTCCTTTAAATTCTGCTCGCGGGGCTATACAGGCGATTTCACAAAGTTTCAAGCTCTGTTGCCTTTAAAACCCTATTATTTCCGCTTTTTTTGCTGCGCCCAGATATCTGGCCGCCGCACTTTAGTCAACTCCTCTGAACGGGCCTTGCGCCAGGCATCTATTGCCCCGTGATCTCCCGATAACAGAACGTCAGGGATTGCGCGCCCTTCCCAGCTTCTTGGCCGGGTATAGTGGGGATGCTCCAACAGCCCATCTTCAAAACTTTCGTGCTCGCCTGATGCCACCTTTCCCATCACGCCCGGCAACAAGCGCACAACCGCATCCAGAAGCACAAGTGCGGCCGACTCGCCGCCGGACAGCACATAATCGCCAACGGATACCTCTTCAAGGCCGCGCGCCTCAATAACCCGCTCATCAACCCCTTCAAACCGCCCGCAGATAATCACTGCGCCCGGGCCTTCGGCCAATTCGCGCACCCGCGTTTGAGTAAGCGGTTTGCCGCGTGGGCTCATGAGAAGGCGCGGACGCCCGTTTCGCCCAACCGAATCGATTGCCGCTGCAAGAACATCGGGCTTTAAGACCATGCCGGCCCCGCCGCCTGCCGGTGTATCATCTACGGTTGCATGCTTGTCGCTAGCAAAATCGCGGACATTTACCGCATCCAGCGCCCAGCTTCCGGCCTCAAGCGCTCGCCCGGCAAGAGACAGCCCCAACGGGCCGGGAAACATGTCCGGATAAAGGGTGAGAACCGTTGCGCGCCAAGGTGAAGGCATGAACTTATGCGTTTCTATTTCAGTGAATTACGAAAGTCAGCGGGGGCATACCACACATGCCCCCGCTGTTTCCACTATCGTCTATCCGGCTTTCAGAAAGCCGCCGGACTGATGGCGCCAAAGCCCCGCATAGAGCCCGCCGCGGGCCAAAAGTTCCTCGTGGTGGCCCTGCTCGATAATGCTGCCTTCATCAAGGACAATGAGCCTGTCCATAGCGGCAATCGTTGAAAGCCGGTGGGCAATGACAATTGCGGTTTTGCCCTCCATCAGGCCCGCAAGCTGGGTTTGAATGGCCGCTTCAACTTCAGAATCAAGCGCTGATGTGGCCTCATCCAGAACCAGAATTGGCGCATCCTTCAAGATGACCCTGGCAAGGGCAATGCGCTGTCGCTAACCGCCGGAAAGCTTCACCCCACGCTCACCTGCGTGCGCATCATCTGAAGCGCCCGGCCGGTCAATGAGAATATTGTCCCGGATTGAGCGGTGCATCAGCGACGAATCCTGGCTCACCATGGCAATGTTTGCGCGCAAACTGTCTTGCGTTACATCGCAGATGGACTGGCCATCAATGAGAATGCGCCCGATGCTCAGATCATAGAACCGCAACAACAAGTTCACCAGGGTCGACTTACCAGCACCGGAGCGCCCGACAAGGCCAATTTTCTCGCCCGGGCGAACATTAAGGTCGATGCCGTCAATAACAATGTCAGTTTCAGCACCCTTCGGCTGATAGCTGAACTTCACATCATCAAACCGCACCTCGCCACGTTTTACGACAAGCGCCTTTGCGCCGGCGGTATCTGTGATGGCCCACGGCTGGGCAATAAGCTTTTCCCCATCGCAAACAACGCCAATGTTCTCGCAGAGTTGGGTGACTTCCGCCGTGACCCAATTCGTCATTCCGGTAAGGCGTAGCAAAAGGGGCAATGCCATAGCCAGCACGCCAACTGAAATGCTGCCGGTCTGCCACAGATGAATGCCCACAACGACAGTTATCGCAATGACCAGGTAGTTCAACAGATCGAGCGGAACCCAAATTTTAGTTGCAATGCGGAAAAAATTGCGGGTTGCGCGAAATGCATCGACAAATTTTTCAGATGCATACTGGTCTTCATGTTCGTGCAACGAGAATGTTTTTACAGTCTGGATATTTGTGTAACTGTCGATGATCGCACCACTCATTGAGGAGCGCGCATCTGAAGCTTTCTCTGATGCATCCGTAAATAGCGGAATCATCAAGGCAACATATCCGCAAACCAGGCACATCCAGACGATGACTGGTAAAACCAACCTCCAGTCGGCACTGGACAATGCAACGATCGCACCGACAACATAGATGAGCGCATACCAAATACTGTCTGCAGTTCTTAAGATCATTTGCCGTAATGCGCTGGAGGTTTGATCGCCCTTGGCTGCAATTCGTCCGGCAAAATCGTTTTGGAAAAACGGCCAACTCTGCCGCAGTACATACCAATGGATTTGCGAACGGAACCTCACAAACAAATTTGACCAGAGCGTTTGATGCTCAATCAGGAAGGACAACAAAATTCCAACCGGTCCCACCAATAGAAGAACAACAGCACCAACAATGAACGCCGCCCGGTTGTCTTCGTAGATGGTTTCGTGATCGGCTTCTGCCAGAATGTCGACCAGCCAACCGAGCGCAACGGGCATCAACACATCAATAATTGCGAGCATGCCGACCAGAGAGAGCGAGACAAAGAGCCCGGCCTTGTACTGGCGGATAAAGTAAAGACAAAAATTCCATACGCCCGAAGGAATGACAGGGTTTTCCTGCGTTTCCAGCGGGTCATATCTTGTTTCGAACCAGGTAAATACTTTTTCAAACATCACAAAATCCCACGTCAAATCGGGTTGCGGTTAACAGCACCGTTTTCCGGGAAATTCGAAATTTGTGAGAGCCGGGATTACGCCTTGTGAGGCGTTATTCAGGCTTGGATTTTCAGGAAAAATGGGCGCTGTCCAGGCGGCTCGGGAAACCGTTTCCCACGCTCAAGTCAGCGTTGAAGGAAACGATTAGCTGCCGGATATTCTCGAGAGCATAATAATCATCGTTTTCTCGCCCAATTGGCCGTTAAAAGGATGGACTTAATACGCGACAAAAAGTGCTTCGGCAAGAGGCGGGTCGGAATTTTGCGAGCCAAACTGCAATGTGTGGCCATTAGGTCACGGTTGCTCTCTGCGCGCGGCCGGCCTGCACAAAGATTCCAATGGCGAACAGTGCAAGGATTGCAGACAGTATGAACGGCGCACCTGGAAGGTAGGCAAATGCATCATCTTTCGTGAAGGCAAATAATGCCCCTGCCATAACAGGTGGGGAAAGTACCATGGCAACCGCGTTCACCGATGTCAGCACCCCCTGAAGTTCGCCCTGGGCGTCATCGGGCACGGCGCGAGACATCATTCCCTGTAGGGCCGGGCCGGCCAGAGCCCCCAGTGATGTGAACGGTATGAGCGCGAAAACCACCCAACCCGACGACACAATTGCAAGCGCAACAAAAGCAAGAATTTCGATGGTGAAACCCAAAATGACGGTTTTGAATTCACCAAGCCGAGCTATCACCGGCCTGATTAGCCAGCCCTGCACCAGCGCCATGGAGATGCCGTAGGCTGCAAGCGATAAGCCCACGACACGCGGCTCCCAGCCAAATGCTTCCTTGGTAAAATATGCCCAAACGACCGGGTAAACATACATGGCCACGGCGTTCAGAAACGCAACAATCAATAGTCTCGTCAGGCCAGGCAAACGGGAAACGGAAGCAAAGGAGCCGAATGGATTGGCGCGCGCCCAGGAAAACGGGCGGCGGATCTTGTCGCTCACAGTTTCCGGCAATGCAAAATATCCGAACACCAAATTCGCCGCGGCAATAAGGGCAGCGGCATAGAACGGCACCCGGGGGCCATATTCTCCCAGCAAACCGCCCAGCAGCGGCCCGAGCACAAACCCCACCCCAAATGCTGCGCCAATAAGACCGAAGTTTTGCGCCTTTTCTTCCGGCTTTGAAATATCGGCCATAAAGGCAGAGGCGGTTGAATGGGTGGCTGCGGTAATTCCGGAAACCAGTCGCGCCAACACCAAAAGCCAAATGGTGCCGGCAACCGCCATCACCAGATAGTCAAGCGCCATGATGAACAGCGAGATAAGCAGAACCGGGCGGCGGCCAAACCTGTCGGAAAGATTGCCCACAACCGGTCCGCACAGGAACTGCATGACAGCAAACAGCGTTGTCAGCACCCCGCCCCAAAGCGCCGCTTCCCCAATCGAGCCACCTTCCAGCTCCAATATGAGGTCTGGCATGACAGGCATGATGATGCCTATGCCCATGGAATCGATCACGATAGTGATCAGTATAAAAAGAATGGCGGAGCGGGTTTTCATGTGCCTGGGTTGAAAAACCTGGAGGGCATGGGAAATGCCTGAATCAATTATTCGATCTCTTCAGGAGGTATGACTCGAATGAGGCGTGCGTCCAAATCAATCTCGGGCACAGCAGCACGCGTAAAAGGAATAAAGATTGTCTGTTCGCCGGTAATTTCCAAAACATCACCGGCGCCGAAATTATGAATGGCTTTGACAGTGCCGGAGGTGGCGCCGTCAGAAGTTTTCGCTTCCATGCCGATTAAATCGGCATGGTAAAACTCATCTTCATCCGGCTTCGGGAGCCTTTCCCTGGGCACATAAAGCCGGGTGCCCTTCAAGCCTTCAGCGCCATCGCGGTCTGAAATGCCTTTGATGGAGGCAACAACGCCCCCCTTTGCAGACCGCACGCGGGAGATGATGAATTCCCGCGTACCGGCCTCATCTTGTAAACCACCATAGGCGCTGATTGCCTCCGGGGTTTCGGTAAAGGTTTTTATGCGCACTTCACCGCGCACCCCGTGCGCCCCGGCAATCGCGCCGAGGCAAAGGCGATCATCAGCCATTGATTAGCTGGCAGCTTTTTCTTCAGCAGGTGCTTCTTCAGCAGGTGCTTCTTCAGCAGGTGCTTCTTCAGCAGGTGCTTCCTCAGCAGGTGCTTCCTCAGCAGGTGCTTCCTCAGCAGGTGCTTCCTCAGCAGGAGTCTCCTCAACTGGAGCTTCTACCTTTTTAGCAGCCTTCTTCGCTGGGGCCTTTTTCTTCTTTGGAT
>JBPCVY010000263.1:0-18811 GCA_051010055.1 Hyphomicrobiales bacterium
AATGAAGGGCTGAGGAGACGCGTTTCATGTATCACGCGATAGTATTTCTTCCCCTTCTGGGGGCGATAATTGCAGGGTTTGGAGGGCGCGCGCTTGGCGCGAAAGCCTCAAGCTATCTGACGTCCGGGTTCCTCGTTATCAGCGCGATTTTGTCCTGGTACGCCTTTTATGATGTAGCGATTGGCGGCAACACCTACAAAATCGAGGTAATGCGCTGGGTGACATCGGGCGCCCTGGAAGCCAACTGGGCCTTCCGCATCGACACGCTGACAGCGGTTATGCTGGTGGTGGTCAACACCGTCTCCTCGCTGGTGCATATCTATTCCATTGGCTATATGAGCCACGATCCGCATCAGCCGCGCTTTTTCTCCTATCTGTCGCTGTTCACCTTCGCCATGTTGATGCTGGTGACATCTGACAATCTGTTGCAGATGTTCTTCGGCTGGGAAGGGGTGGGCCTTGCCTCATACCTGTTGATTGGTTTCTGGTACACGCGCCCATCTGCCTGTGCTGCGGCAATCAAGGCGTTCATTGTGAATCGTATTGGCGATTTCGGTTTCTCGCTCGGCATCTTCGCCACTTTTTTCATTTTCGATTCCATCGATTTGGACACGGTTTTCAACGCAGCACCTGGCCAGGTTGGGCAGACTTTCGAGTTCCTCGGCATGCAGGTCGACGTGCTGACAACCATCTGTATTTTGCTTTTCATCGGCGCCATGGGCAAGTCAGCCCAGTTCCTGCTGCACACCTGGTTGCCGGACGCGATGGAAGGTCCAACGCCGGTTTCCGCACTCATCCATGCCGCAACGATGGTGACGGCAGGCGTGTTCCTGGTGGCCCGGTGTTCGCCGCTGTTTGAACTCTCTCCAACAGCGCTGACAGTTGTCACGCTGGTTGGTACGGTAACGGCGTTTTTTGCAGCAACCGTTGGGCTGGTGCAGAACGACATCAAGCGGGTTATCGCCTATTCCACGTGTTCGCAGCTCGGTTACATGTTCGCAGCGCTCGGCCTTGGCGCATATGGCGTTGCCATTTTCCACCTGTTCACACACGCCTTCTTCAAGGCGCTTTTGTTCCTTGGTTCAGGCTCTGTAATTCATGCCATGTCCGATGAACAAGATATGCGCAATATGGGCGGATTATTCCCTTATCTGAAGGTTACCTGGGCGCTGATGGCGATCGGAACAATCGCCTTGACAGGTTTCCCGTTCACCGCTGGCTACTTCTCCAAGGACGCCATTATTGAAGCCGCTTATGCGAGCCATTCAGCACTATCCGGGTTCTCATTCTGGATGCTACTGCTGGCGGCCTTCATGACGTCGTTCTATTCCTGGCGCCTGATGTTCATGACATTCCACGGCAAGCCGCGCGCATCTGCCGAAGTTATGGGCCATGTGCATGAATCACCGAATGTCATGCTGGTGCCGTTGTACATTCTGGCCCTTGGTTCCCTGGCGGCCGGCTTCCTGTTCAAGGATTACTTCATCGGCCACGATGAAGCGGAATTCTGGGCCACGAGCCTTTACCGTTCGCCGGAAAACCGCATTGTTGAAGAATTGCATCATGTGCCGGGCTGGGTGCCCTGGGCCCCGTTCGTCATGATGGCACTTGGCTTTGCCCTTGCCTGGCTGTTCTACATCAAGGATACGACATTGCCCGTACGGCTCGCCAAGATGCATGAGCCGCTCTACAAGTTCCTGCTCAACAAGTGGTACTTCGATGAAATCTACGATTTCTTCCTAGTGCGCTCGACCATGTGGCTGGGCCGCTTCCTGTGGAAGAAGGGCGATGGCTGGCTTATCGATGGCTTCGGCCCGGACGGGGTTTCAGCCCGTGTCATTGACGTGACGAACCGCATCGTCCGGCTGCAAACCGGATTCGTTTATCACTACGCATTCGCCATGCTCATTGGCGTTGCCGCGCTTGTTACCTATTACATGTTCTGGGGTGCACACTGATCATGGCTATCAATTACCTTCTTTCAGTGGTCACCTTCCTGCCTTTGGTGGGAGCGTTGCTTATCGCTACCATCCGCGGTGACGATGAAATAGCCCTGCGCAATATTCGCAGCCTGGCGCTGTTGACCACGGTGTTCACATTCCTGCTTTCGCTTTATGTCTGGGCAGAGTTCGATCCGTCAAAACCGGGCTTCCAGCTTGAGGAAAACTTTGAATGGCTCGGCGGCAAGATCACCTATCACATGGGTGTGGACGGCATCTCCATCCTTTTCCTGCTGCTGACAACCTTCCTTATGCCCGGTTGTATTCTGGCAAGCTGGAATATTGAGACGCGCGTCAAAGAATACATGATCGCGTTCCTGGTGCTGGAAACGCTTATGATCGGCGTTTTCTGCGCCCTTGATCTGGTTCTCTTCTATCTGTTCTTCGAAGGTGGCCTTATCCCGATGTTCCTCATTATCGGGGTGTGGGGCGGCGCACGGCGCGTTTATGCCAGCT
Source organism: Hyphomicrobiales bacterium (assembly GCA_051010055.1). Lineage (GTDB taxonomy): Bacteria > Pseudomonadota > Alphaproteobacteria > Rhizobiales > CAJQND01 > CAJQND01. The sequence goes on from JBPCVY010000263.1 coordinate 2,457, forward strand.
TCAAATTCTTCCTATACACTTTGCTGGGCTCGGTGCTCATGCTGCTGGCAATTATGGCCATGTACTGGTATGCCGGCACGACCGATATTCCAACCTTGATGGCCCATAAGTTCCCGGTGGATATGCAAACCTGGCTGTGGCTTGCTTTTTTTGCTTCCTTTGCAGTGAAAATGCCCATGTGGCCGGTGCACACCTGGCTGCCTGATGCCCACGTGGAAGCGCCAACCGCAGGTTCGGTCATCCTCGCCGCAATCCTTTTGAAGATGGGCGGCTATGGGTTCTTGCGCTTTTCGCTGCCCATGTTCCCTGCAGCATCAGACATGTTCGCGCCAATGGTGTTTGCACTTTCCATTGTGGCAATCGTCTACACATCCCTTGTTGCTCTGATGCAGGACGACATGAAAAAGCTTATTCCTTATTCATCTGTCGCCCACATGGGTTATGTGACCATGGGGATTTTCACCGGAACGGTGCAGGGTATCCAGGGTGGTATCTTCCAGATGATTTCGCACGGGTTTGTCTCCGGTGCGCTCTTCTTGTGTGTGGGGGTAGTCTACGACCGCATGCATACCCGTGAGATTGCCGCCTATGGCGGGCTGGTGAACCGGATGCCCATTTATGCGTTCACATTCATGGTGTTTACACTGGCCAATGTGGGCTTGCCGGGCACTTCTGGATTTGTGGGCGAGTTCCTTACCCTTGTCGGCGCCTTCAAGGCCAACACCTGGGTGGCGTTTTTCGCAACCTTTGGCATCATCCTGTCAGCGGCTTATGCGCTCTGGTTATACCGGCGGGTGGTTTTCGGCTCGCTTGAAAAAGAAAGCCTTAAAGCAATCACAGATATGAACCGGCGTGAGATTGCTGTTTTGGCGCCGCTAATCATTCTGACAATTTTGTTTGGGGTTTATCCAGCGCCTATCCTTGATGCAATGGATGCCTCGGTTACGCAACTCATAGACAATTACCAGGCATCGCTGGCAGCTCTTGAAGGCGGCCCGAAGCTTGCAGCAGCACAATAGGGTGAGGATTTAAAAACGATGTTCCTGTCCTCAGATATCATGTTGGTTCTTCCCGAGATTGTGCTTGCGGTGGGTGCTATGGCGCTTCTTATGGTTGGCGCGTTCCGGTCCAGCGATTCAACCGATCTCATAACGTCGCTATCTATTGGCCTGTTTGCTGTTGCCGGTGCTTTGATTGTTTTTGGCCCAACCGGCAACGGTGAGGCCTATGGCGGTATTTTCATTGTCGACACGTTCGGCCGCTTCATGAAAGTATTGACCCTATTTGGCGCAGCAGTTGTTCTGCTCATGTCCGCCAATGCGCTGAAACGCATGGAACTGCAGCGTTTCGAGTATCCAATACTTGTAGTGCTGGCAACGCTTGGCATGTGCATGATGATTTCGGCAAACGACCTCATCTCGCTTTACATGGGGCTGGAGCTACAATCACTGTCGCTCTACGTGCTGGCTGCTATAAACCGCGACAGCGTGAGGTCTTCAGAAGCCGGTTTGAAATACTTCGTTCTTGGAGCTCTTTCCTCAGGCATGCTGCTTTACGGCGCCTCGCTGATTTACGGCTTTACTGGCCAGACCCAGTTTGCCGAGATTGCCCAGGCCGTGTCAGGCGAAGAGGCGGGGCTTGGTTTCTTGTTCGGCCTTGTATTCCTTATTGCAGGGCTTGCCTTCAAGGTATCCGCAGTTCCCTTTCACATGTGGACCCCTGATGTTTATGAAGGGGCGCCTACACCGGTGACCGCCTTCTTCGCCGCCGCACCCAAGATTGCGGCAATGGCGATTTTCACCCGGGTTATGATTGATGCATTCCCGGAAGTTACCAAGGACTGGCAGCAAATCGTCGTATTCCTGTCGATTGCATCCATGGTGCTTGGAGCGTTCGCGGCGATTGGCCAGAACAACATCAAACGACTGATGGCCTATTCCTCAATCGGCCATATTGGCTTCGCGCTTGTTGGCCTGGCAGCGGGCACCGAAGAAGGGGTGCGCGGCGTTGTCATCTACATGTCAATCTACCTGTTAATGACCCTTGGTACCTTTGCATGCATCATCGCCATGCGCACCCGTGATGGCGCGGTTGAAACGATTTCTGATTTGGCAGGTCTTGCCCGCAACGACGCCATGATGGCGTTCGTTCTTGCAATGCTCATGTTCTCGTTGGCCGGCATTCCACCGCTGGCTGGCTTTTTCGCCAAATTCTATGTGTTTGCCGCAGCAATCAAGGCAAACCTGTTTGCGCTTGCCATCATTGGTGTATTGGCAAGCGTGGTGGGCGCTTTCTATTACCTTCGCATCGTCAAGGTTATGTATTTTGACGAACCGGCTGAAGAATTTGAAGCAGCGCCGAAGGAAGTGCGGATGGTGATTGCTCTTTCCGGTGTTTTTGTCGTCGCCTTCGCGCTCTTCTCACGCCCGCTTATCCAGGCAGCAGAAGCTGCAGCTGCTTCATTGTTCTAGAGTATTGACCCTCGGAATGGCGCGCGCCCATCTACCGGCTGGATACGACCTTAAAAGGTTCGGGGAAATCGATTCCACCAATGCCGAGGCATTTCGCCTAAGCGCCAAGGGCGAAACCGGGCCGTTGTGGATTTGGGCTGATGAGCAATTAAAAGGGCGCGGGCGCGACGGGCGCGCTTGGGTTTCAGAGAAGGGCAATCTTTACGCCACCTTGATGTTGCCTGTTGGTGATGGGGAAAATGCCTCCGAACTGAGTTTCGTAGCCGCATTGACGCTTTATGACGTGTGCCAGGCATTTTTTCTTAGCAGCACGCTTTCCCTGAAATGGCCGAACGACATTCTTTTGGGCGGCAAGAAAGTTGCGGGCATTTTGCTTGAGCGTAAAGGTGATTGCCTGGCAATCGGGTGCGGCTTGAACATAGCCCATTACCCGTTAGATACTCAGTTTCAGGCAACCTGCCTCACAGAGCACGGTGGCAGGGCTCATGTTGGCGATGCCTTCACAGCGCTCGCCGCCGCCATGGATAATTGGCTGAAACGGTGGCGAGCGGAAGGTTTTAAAATTATCCGTAAAACATGGCTCTCACGCGCCCATGGGCTGGGTAAAGAAATTACCGTAAAGCAGCCCTCAGGCGATATTTCGGGTGTTTTCGAAACGCTTGACGATGAAGGCGGTTTGATGCTTGTGGGCCAGGACGGCAAAAAGTCGCGAATCCTTGCAGGAGACGTATTCTTCCCCTCATGAGCGAGAAACAAACCAGCGCGAAACCATCCGAACTCGTTTATCTGCCCCTTGGCGGGGCCGGTGAAATTGGCATGAACCTCTACCTTTATGGGTATGGTCCGGTCCATCAGCGCCGCTGGCTGATTGTCGATATGGGGGTGAAGTTTGGAGATGAACGCGATCCGGGCATCGATATCGTTCTGCCTGATATCCAGTTCATCGAAAGTGAGCGGGCGGGGCTCGAAGCAATCGTGCTCACCCACTGCCATGAAGACCACTTCGGCGCGGTTGCCTGGTTGTGGGACAGATTGCGCTGTCCGGTATATGCATCACCGTTTGCCGCGGAAATGTTGCGGCGGCGCCTTCTTGAGTTTGGATTGGACGACGATTTTCCGCTCAATATAATCAAGCCCGGTGATCAGATAACGCTCGGCCCGTTCGGAGTTGAGTTTATCGCGATGGCTCATTCAATTCCTGAACCCATGGCCCTTGCCATTCGAACCGATGCAGGGGCCGTGGTGCATTCCGGGGACTGGAAAATCGATCACCATGATGTGGCCGACGGCGCGATCGATGATAACCGCCTTCGGGAAATCGGCGCTGAAGGCGTTCGCGCTCTTATTTGCGATTCAACGAATGCGACCCGCGAGGGCAGTTCGATTTCCGAGGCCGACGTGGCTGAAAACCTGAGCCAAATCATCGCCAAGGCTGAGGGGCGTGTGCTGGTTACTTCCTTTGCCTCGAACGTTGCGCGACTGGAAGCTGTTGCCAAGGCAGCTTATGCGGCTGGACGGCACTTCGTGGTCGCGGGTCGATCAATGTTCCGGGTGATTTCCGCTGCCCGTGCGGCAGGCTACCTGAAGGATGTGCATGAAGTTCTGGAAGAAGAGGATATGGGCTTCCTGCCCCCTGACAAGGTGGTGTGCCTTTGCACCGGCTCTCAAGGGGAAGACAGGGCTGCCCTTGCGCGCATCGCCGCCAATGCTCATCGCCACATCACCCTTGAGCCCGGCGACATGGTCATCTTTTCCTCAAAGACTATTCCCGGCAACGAAAAGTCCGTCGGTTTCCTGCTTAATTCGCTGGCTGAACAGGGGGTTGAAATCATCACATCTGATGATGCGCTGGTTCACACCTCCGGCCATCCGCGCCAGGAAGAGCTGCGCCAGATGTATGACTGGTTGAAGCCTGAACTGGTGGTGCCTATGCACGGCGAAATGCTGCATATGACCGAACATGCGAAATTCGCCGCAGCGTGTGGTGTTCCTGAGACATGTGTTGCCCGCAACGGGGATATGGTTCGCCTTGCACCGGGCCCGGGCGAGGTGATTGATGAAGCCCCTGCGGGCCGCATCCATGTGGACGGAAAGCTGATTGTGTCAGCGGTTGAGGGTCCGGCGCGCCAGAGGCGCAAGCTTGGATTTGCCGGGGCGGTGGTGGTTTCGATCACCATCAACCGTAAGGGCGATTTGGCATCTGACCCAAAAGCGGAACTGTTTGGCCTGCCGGAAGAGGATGCCTATGGTGTAGTTCTGGAAGATGCCTTGCTGGATGTGGTTGAGGACACATTTTTCAATATTCCAACGCCTGCCCGGAAAACTGAAGAAGTCGTTGCCGAGGCGCTGCGGCGCGCGGTACGGCGCGAATGCGCAAACCTATGGGGCAAAAAACCCCAGTGCACGGTGTTGGTACATCGGGTTTAAACCGCAATTTCGGCACCTTGCGGTGTTTCACGACTCAAGCAAATCAGCTATTTATCGGCCATGAGCGAACTAATGACACCACCGCCAGGCGGCGGCGAATCCATCAATCTGCGTGATGCGCTTGAAGAGCGCTATCTCGCCTATGCCCTTTCCACCATTATGCACCGGGCGCTTCCCGATGTGCGCGATGGCCTTAAGCCTGTTCACCGGCGGCTTTTGTATGCCATGCGCCAATTGAAGCTCAATCCGGAGCAGGGTTTCAAAAAGTGCGCCCGCGTGGTGGGCGATGTCATCGGTAAGTATCACCCTCATGGCGACCAGTCGGTTTACGATGCACTTGTGCGCTTGGCGCAGGAATTTGCCGTGCGTTACCCGCTGGTGGACGGGCAGGGAAATTTCGGAAATGTAGATGGTGATAACGCAGCGGCAATGCGTTACACCGAAGCGCGCCTTACCGAAGTTGCCATGGCGCTTCTCAATGGCATTGACGAGGATACCGTTGATTTCCGCGAAACCTATGATGGCGAGGAATCAGAACCTGTTGTTCTGCCGGGCGCTTTTCCGAATTTGCTCGCCAATGGCTCAACGGGCATTGCGGTGGGGATGGCGACTTCCATTCCGCCCCACAATGCAGCCGAACTGTGCGATGCAGCCCTTCACCTGATTAAGTTCCCGAATGCCGGCGTCAACAAGCTGGTGGAGTTTGTGCCCGGGCCAGACCTTCCCACCGGCGGCATCATCATCGATGACCGTGAAACCATTACCGAAGCCTACAAAACTGGGCGCGGCGGTTTTCGAGTGCGCGCCCGCTGGGAAACCGAGGAACTCGGCCGCGGCACCTGGCAAATTGTTGTCACCGAAATTCCCTTCCAGGTTCAGAAGGGAAGACTGATTGAGAAAATCGCAGAGCTTCTCCAAACCCGGAAACTACCGCTTCTGGCCGATATTCGCGATGAAAGCGCTGAAGATATCCGGCTCATTCTGGAGCCGAAATCGCGCAGTATTGATTCGGTATTGCTGATGGAATCCCTGTTCAAGGCCACCGATCTTGAAGCGCGGATTTCTTTGAACATGAATGTTCTGTCAAAGGGACTGGTTCCGAACGTTCTGTCTTTGCGCGATGTGTTGCGCCAATGGCTTGATCACTGCAAGGAAGTGCTTGTCAGGCGCTCCACCTACCGTCTTGAAAAGATTGCCCACCGGCTGGAGGTTCTGGGCGGCTACCTGATTGCCTATCTCAATCTTGATGAGGTGATACGGATTATCAGAGAGGAAGACGAGCCGAAGAAAGATCTCATGTCCGCATTCAACCTGACAGATGTGCAGGCTGAAGCCATTCTCAATATGCGCCTTCGTTCATTGCGCAAGCTTGAGGAAATGGAAATCCGCACCGAGCATGATGCGCTTACCGAAGAGCAGGAAGGTTTACAGAGGCTTTTGGCGTCCGATGAAATGCAGTGGGGCCAGATTTCCGATGATATTCGCGCAACCCGAGAACGGTTCGGCAAGAAAACCGACCTTGGTCGGCGCCGCACCGATTTTGCTGAAGCCCCGGAAGGGGAATTTGATCTTGATGCGGCGATGATCGAAAAAGAACCTGTAACGGTGGTCTGCTCGGAGAAAGGTTGGATCCGGGCTATGAAGGGCCATCTTACCGACTTTTCCGAACTTTCGTATAAAGATGGCGACAGGAGCCGTTTTGCCTTCCATGCGGAGACAACGGACAAACTGCTTGCGCTTTCTTCTTCAGGTAAGTTTTTCACTATAGGGGCAGACAAACTGCCCGGCGGGCGCGGGCACGGCGAGCCGCTGCGTATGATGGTTGATGTTGAGGCGGGTGACGATGTAATCGCCCTTAAAGTCCATCAGCCAGCCGCCAGGCTTATTGTTGCTGCATCTGATGGGCGCGGATTTGTTGTCAATGAAAGCGATGTCATCGCTAATACACGCAAAGGCAAGCAGGTGCTCAACGTCAAAACGCCGGTTGAAGCACAAGCCGCAAGCACTGTTGCAGAGGGCGATGATCAGCTGGCGGTGGTTGGTGAAAACCGCAAGATGCTCATCTTCCCGCTTTCCGATGTGCCGGAGATGACCCGCGGGCGGGGGGTTAAGCTGCAGAATTACCGCGACGGCGGGCTTTCTGACGTCAAGACATTCAAGCTTACCGAAGGTCTGACTTGGCAGGATTCTTCCGGACGCACCTGGACGGTCACTGATTTGCGGGAATGGATTGGAAAACGCGCCCAGGCCGGCCGACTTCCACCCAAAGGCTTTTCACGGAACAACAAATTTTCTTAAGCTCCCTGTCGGGAACGCTGAAGACGCATAAAGCTGTGCAGCGCCAAGGTCACAAGTATGACCGCACCACCGATGATGCTGCCTTTGCTTGGTTCTTCTGAAACAACCAGCCAAACCCAAATTGGCGCGAGCACAGTTTCCAAGAGGAAAAACATGCCAACTTCTGCCGCGGTTATGTAGCGCGGGCCCAGCAATAACAACCCGGCGGCAATGGGAACGATAATCAACCCGTCCAGAAGCAGCCAAACGAACTGATCCGCACCCAGTTGGAATGTTGTCGAGGTTATGAAAAAACACGAGAAAACGAGCGGAAATAGGGTGCCGAGGCCAGGCGTCATGGAAAGATCAAGGCGCGATCGGCGAATGACGGTCAAGGAGAAGCCGGAGACAACTGATGCCGCCAGCGCCAGGAGATCGCCCATCGTTGAGCCTATCGATAACCCTTCCCAGACGATGATCATTGCACCGGCAAACGATACAAACAAAGCCGCAGCTGTTTCCCAGGCCAAACGCTCGCGCAGCCATATAAAACTGAAAAGTGCCGCGAAAAGCGGATTGAGAGCCAGCATGAACACGACGTTGGCAACTGAGGTATGGGACAGCGCAATGACAAAACAAATATTGGCAAGGGCGTAGCAAAGGCCGGTGACAACGCCGTTCCAGCCATTGACCAGCGGGGCAACATACCTGCCGGTTCCGGCACGAAAGCTCCAGAACAGCAAAATTGCGTAGACGGTAAAACCGGAGCGCCAAAACATCACTGTCCACTGATCGGAATCTGCAAGGCGGATAAGGGGAGTATCAAAAGTCAGCAGCAGGCCGCCAATAAAGGTGATCAACAAGCCCTTTTTGTGAACTGCTTCGGCACGGCTTAATTGACGGTCCTGCACCGCGCTATTCAATCAATCGCGTGTCCAGCCGTCAGCCGCCAACATCTCAAGGGGCCTGAACCGCTGCTTGTAATCCATTTTTTCCGAGCCGCGCACCCAGTATCCAAGATAAAGATAGGGCAGGCCCATTTTCCGGGCGCGCTCAATATGTTCCAAAATCATATAGGTGCCAAGGCTGCGCGCGGCTTCGTCAGGGTTGAAAAAGCTGTAGATCATCGACAGTCCATCGCTCAGGATATCGGTTAGAGCTGCAGCGATGAGCGTTCCGCGTCTTGCATCAGGCCCGGCAAGCGAGACTTCCGGGCGCACCCGATATTCCACCATCCGGGTATCGACGAAACTGTCTTCGATCATTGAGGCGTAGTCGAGCACCGACATATCGGCCATGCCGCCATCGCCGTGGCGCGATTCAATATAATCGCGGAAAAGAGAGTATTGCTCCGGTGTGGCGCGCGCCTCGCACAATTGGCCCACCATGTCGCTGTTGCGGGAGATTGTGCGGCGAAAGGATTTCGCCGGTGCAAACTCATCTACGAGAACGCGCACCGATGTGCAGGCCTGGCAATGATCGCATGCGGGGCGGTAGGCAATGTTCTGGCTGCGCCGGAAGCCGCCATGGGTGAGTTGATCGTTCAGCTTTGCGGCATCTTTACCGATGAGATGGGTAAAGACCTTGCGCTCGGACTTTCCGGGTAAATAGGGGCAAATTCCCTCAGGTGTGAGGTAGAATTGCGGGAAATGTCTCTGTTCGATGCTCAATGCAGGCGCCGCCGTTATTGTTGTTCCAACAGCGTCATCATATCTGCATTACAAATCGAAATAAACCGGTGCAAAAAGCGAATAGACAATCCAGAGAATTATGATTAACGGCGCGCCGACGCGCGTGTAGTCGGAAAATTTATAGTGTCCAGGGCCCATTACCAAAAGATTTGTTTGGTAGCCCATGGGCGCTGCAAAAGAACAGTTTGCCGCAAAGATAACCCCATAGAGAAATGGCAGAGGATCTATCCCCAGTTCGCGGGCGGTGCCAACGGCAATCGGAGTGAACAGCAGGGCAGTGGCATTGTTGGACAGGAAATTGGTCAGCACTGCAATGAGCAGAAACAACGCTGACAGGATGACCGCCGGGCTTGCACCTGCAAATGCATTCACCACTCCTTGGGCAAGGAACATTGCACCGCCGGTTTTATCAAGCGCCAGGGCCATGGCAATGGCTGCGCCGATAAGCAGATAAATCCGCCTATCGAAGGCCCGGCTTGCCTGACGTACGTTCAGGCATCCTGCGGGCACCATTGCGGCAGCGCCTGCCAGGGCGGCAAGGACAATCGGCACAAACCCGGTTGCAGCTGCCGTGATCGTTGCAAGAAAAATGAGCCGCGCACGCGTGGCCAGCTTCATATCGGGCAGCTCTTCTGCCGACCACGACATGAGAAGGAGATCGCGGTTTGCCCGCAAGGCGCGGATGCGCGATCTCGTGCCGAGCATCAGCACGGTGTCGCCTGGCTCCAGCCTGATTTCCTCAAGACGGCCCCGGATCATGCGGCTTCGCCTTTGGATACCCAGAACAATGCACCCTGTATCAGTGCGTAGACCGCTTTGGCCAATACGCCTGCCGATGAGCCGTGAAGCGGGCGCTATTACGGTTTCTGCAAGGGTTAGTTCTCCGCCAGATGCATCAATCTGTGCCGGTTCGCTGCCATCGTCGTCAGCTTCCTCAGCGGGAAGATCGGTGGTTAAAATGCCCTCAGGCGCCATAAGCGCCTCGGTAAGCGCCTTGCGGGTGGCGGCAACAATCACCAGATCGCCTGTCTTCAACCGCACATCTTCAAAGGGCGGCAAGAATACGTGCTCGCCGCGCTGCACCAGGCGCACGGTCATCTGCTTGAGATGGGGAAACAGCCCGGCCACCGCACGTTCGCCGTAGAGCACATGCTCCGGTGTGACCTCAATTTGAGCAATGAACTGTTTGCCTGAAAGCCCCGTTTCACTTGCGGGCAGCGCCTCACGATCGGGCAAAAGGCGCGGCGCCAGGAAAATTACGTAGAAGCATCCAACCGTGGCAAGCACCAGCCCGGGTATGAAAAAGTCAAAGAACCCGATTTCAGGAATTCCTGACTTTACGGCAATGCCAGCGACGAGAAGGTTGGTCGAGGACCCGATAATCGTCATCATACCGCCGAGTATGGAAATGAAGCTGAGAGGTATCAGAACCTTCGACGGGCTGACATGCAACCGGTGGGCGAGGGCGGTGAGCACAGGTATGAAAATCACTACAACTGGAGTGTTGTTCATAAATGCGGAAATAATACCGGCCGAAACCAAGGTTGCGATCAATGTGAACTGAGGGCGGGAGCGTCCCAATATGGCTATCCGCCGGGTTGGCCTGATGAGTGCGCCGGTGTGGTAGAGCCCCTGGCCGATCACTAACAGAGCGATGATTGTTATCAGCGCCGGATTGGCAAACCCCGACAGCATGGAATCGGCCCCGAGCAGGTTTGCGCCATCATCACCGGTAACTGGGAAGAAATGGAAGAACAGCAACAGTACGACAATCACACAGATGGAGGTAAGCTCCATCGATACCCGTTCCAAGACGTAGGAGACCACAGCCAGAAAAATTACGCCGAAGGTCACCCACATCTGAAGTTGCGTAACGTCAGTCATCGGACCATTGTGCCGAGGCAAAGGCAAAAAACAACGGATTCTTGAAACATGGGCCAATTTGGTCGAATTTAGCTGTGGGCAACACTAGTGCTGGCAATCAGGAGATTCACTTTATGAGAAATCTCGCCGAAATCGTTGATATTAAAGCATATCCACTCTCAGAGGGGGCGTTCCGTGAAGCTTGCAAGTCCAAGTTGGATTCGGCTGGTGTGTTGACCATGCCGGGATTTTTGGAAGCGCGAGCACTGGGTGAACTGGTTGCTGAGGCGCATCATCTGGAGCCGAATGCGTTTTTCCGGCCAGAGCGCCACAACGTGTTTTTGCATCCAAGCGATCCTTCATATGCGGACGATCACCCGCGCAACAGACTTGTGTCCAGTTCAAAGGGGTGCGTTTGTGATGATGAAGTTTCCGTCAATTCACACTTGCGGACATTGTACGGTTCCGAACTGTTCAAGGAGTTTTTGTGCGATGTACTGGGTGAGCAAGCGTTGCATCCATATGCAGATCCGCTTTCCTCTATCAACATTCACTATGCCAGGGCCGGTGAGGAACTTGGCTGGCATTTCGATAACTCATCGTTCGCCGTTACGCTGATGCTTCAGGCGCCGGAGGCGGGCGGGGAGTTTGAATATGTGCCGGGCGTGCGCGATGCAGATGCAGGTGAAATGAACTTCGCCGCCGTGGCCGATGTGCTGGACGGCGCCGAAAAACCAAAACATTTATCAATGCCGGCAGGAACATTGGTGCTGTTTCGTGGCCGCAATGCCTTGCACCGCGTCGCGCCTGTGGAGGGGGGCGTCACACGCATGCTTGTAGTGCTGGCCTACAATTCAGAGCCCGGCATTGCCTTGTCGGAAAGTGCGCGTGAAACCTTCTATGGGCGGCTTCAGTAACGCGGCTGGAAGTGCGGTGTGTAGGCCTTGCCACCCGGTGCATCGAGAACAACCGTTTTAAAACCTGCAGCTTCGAGCTCTTGTGCTACCTCCTCGACATGGCCCCCATCGCGGGTTTCGAGCATGAATTCCAGCTCCGCGCCTTTGGCCGACACATCAAGAAACATGCGCGAATGAGCAACTTCAAGAATATTGGCGCCGGTTTCACCTATGATCGAAGCAATTCTCGCCAGAACGCCAGGCCTGTCATCAATGGTGACGCGAATGTTTACGATGCGCTGCTCGCGCTCCAGTTCCCGGTAAATGACCGATGCCATCATGCGCGGATCAATGTTGCCGCCGCACAATATGAGCCCGATTTTGCGGCCCTTGAAATAGTGCGGGTCAGAGAAAACAGCAGCCAACGGTGCTGCGCCAGCACCTTCAGAACATGTTTTGAGCTCAGTGAAATAGGCGTTCACCGCCCGTTCGATCATAGCCTCGGTGACAAGCTTGATATCGTCCACCAGCTCCTTGGTGATTGCAATGGTGCGCTCGGCAACATTTTTTACCGCAATACCATCTGCCAGAGTTGAGCCGCCACAGGTTGGCTTTTCACCGCGTATGGCGTGATACATTGACGGGTAGAGCGCTGCTTCCACGCCGATAACCTGAATGTCCGGCTTCACCGCCTTGGCTGAAATAGCATTTCCGGAAATAATCCCGCCGCCGCCAATGGGAATGACGAGTGTATCCAGGTCAGGAACATCTTCCAGCATTTCCAGGGCAATCGTGCCCTGGCCGGCGATAATGTCATCATCATCATAGGGGTGGACCAGGGTCATGCCCCGCTCTGCAATGATGGCTTCTACTGTTGCAAGGGATTCATCCAGCGTTTCACCTGCAAGAACAACTTCGGCGCCATGAGACTTTGTGCGCTCGACCTTGGTAAAGGGTGTTGTCTGCGGCATGACGATAGTTGAAGGAATGCCCAACCGCTTTGCATGATAGGCAACTGCCTGGGCATGGTTGCCGGCAGACATGGCGATGACGCCCTTTTTCTTTTGTTCATCTGATAATTTGGAAAGGCGGACGAATGCCCCGCGGTCTTTGAACGAGTTCGTTGTTTGCGCGTTTTCAAACTTCACATAGATTTCGGCGCCGGTAATTACGGATAGTTTGCGGGCATACAACATGGGCGTACGCACGACCTGGCCGGCCAGGAGTTCGCGCGCAGCATAAATATCTTCAATTGAAACAGACATGGCTCATCTTACCCGCTTGATAAATCCCGTCACTTTTAATACCAAATTAGAACGCGCATCTACCGAATTCGCCGCTGGTTGGGTCAATGACGACTCTTTTAGACCGCTTCGCCGGCACATTCAGCAAAAGGAAAGACAATGGGTGAGAAAATCGCTTGGATTGGACTTGGCGTCATGGGGTACCCGATGGCCGGGTTTTTGCAGAAAGCCGGACATCATGTGACCGTCTATAACCGCACCGCGGCAAAGGCAAAAAAGTGGGTTTCCGAATATGGTGGTTCCTCGGCCCCGACCCCGGCTGAAGCTGTGAAGGGAGCAGGATTCGTTTTTGCCTGCGTCGGCAATGATGATGATTTGCGCTCTGTCGTGACAGGTGCCGATGGAGCCTTGGGGAGCATGGAAGCGGGTGCAATTTTTGTTGATCATACTACCGCATCAGCTGAAGTTGCCCGCGAGCTTTATGAAGCCTGCAAGAAAAAGGGCGTTGGCTTTGTCGATGCGCCAGTATCCGGGGGCCAAGCTGGCGCCGAAAACGGCATTCTGACGGTCATGTGTGGGGGCGATGAGGCTGATTATGCCAAGGTCGTGCCCCTGATTGAGTGCTTTTCGAAGATGCGCAATTTACTGGGTCCATCAGGTTCTGGCCAGATAGCCAAAATGATGAACCAGATTTGCATTGCTGGTCTGGTTCAAGGGCTGGCAGAGGCTATTCACTTCGGCAAAGCTGCCGGGGCGGATGTGGCCGGGGTGATTGAGGTTATTTCCGGCGGTGCGGCGCAAAGCTGGCAAATGGAAAACCGCTACGAAACCATGATCAAAGGCGAGTATGAATTCGGTTTTGCGGTTGATTGGATGCGCAAGGATTTGGATATTTGCATCAATCATTCCAAGAAAATCGGTGCGCATCTGCCCGTCACCGCTCTTGTTGACCAGTTTTACAGTCAGGTTCAGGCCATGGGCGGCAACCGCTGGGATACTTCTTCGCTCCTGGCAGTTCTTGAACGCGACAAGAAGTGATGTGGTGACGTGAGTTCTCTGTCCTCTTACGGCTCGGTTGAAGAGCTCATCGGCGCCAGGGCGCCGGTGGAGCCGGTGATTTGCATTTTGCCAGAGCGCATCCGCAAACAGGTAAATCTGTTCGCAGATGGCTTCCCGGGCAGGGTGCTCTATCCAGTGAAGACAAACCACGATCCTGAAATTCTCGCTGTTTTGTGGGAAAACGGCATCCGGCATTTTGATACCGCATCGATTGGCGAAATCGAACGGGTAAGGGAGCAATTCCCGGAGGCAGTTTGCTATTTCAATCATCCGGTGAAACCTCCAAATGCGATTCGCCGCGCCTATGAGGAATTTGCCATCGCTGATTACGTGATCGATCATCAAGGCGAGCTTGATAAAATCCGGGCAATCATTCCGCCCTCCAAAGATGTGGTTCTGCAGGTGCGCCTTGCGCCCTATAACCTGGATGCTGAGATTGATTTTTCAGAAAAGTTCGGCGCTGACCGCGAACACATGCCCATATTGCTTCTGGCAGCTGTGGACGCTGGTTACGCAGTTGCGGTTTCCTTCCACACCGGCTGGCAAACGACTGATGGTGCTGCCTATGGTGCTGCCATATCAATGGCGCATGAGGCTGTGGAAGCTTCGGGCGTTTCGCCGCGCTACATCAATGTGGGCGGTGGTTTCCCGTCTCACTTTGGCCGTGCACCGCTAGGCGACTACTTTGAAATCATCTCCCAAAGCCGCCAGCACTTCCGCGCTTTTTCAGATTTGCCGTTCTACTGTGAGCCTGGAAGCGCCACGGTGACCTATGGCCAGGGGGTATTGGTGCGCGTCGATCTCAAGAAGGAAGATGCGGTTTATCTGAACGATGGCATTTATGGCGCGCTGGCCGAACTGCCATACCTGAAGAAGATACCGGCCCATACAGCCTACTCAGAAAGCGGCAAGATTGAAGGGAAGGCCCGGGCATTTACGGCCTTTGGCCCCACATGCGATTCCGGCGATGTGGTGCCATTGAAATTCGAACTGCCCGAGACGATTGATACAGGTGATTGGATCTTTATTGAGGATTTGGGAGCCTATTCAAGCGCTCTCGTTACGAGCTTCAACAGTTTCGACACCCACCAGAAAGTGATTTTGACGCTAGCTTAACGAGCGCAGCAGGGCTGCCTGTGCGTGGGCTGCTGTGGTGTTCACAAACGTAAATCCGCGGGTGCTGAAAATGGCGCTGTCGCGATAGTCTGGGAAAGCCAGCGGAAGTTCGGTGCAGGCCAGCAAAATAGCAGTGTCATCCGGTTCAGGGACAAAGCGCTTGCACACATCAAGCAGCGCCTCGGTGCCGGTCACAGATGCACCTTCGTAGAATTCGTGATCAATCAGAGCCTGCATCGCGTCAATCTCATCCTCCGGCAGCGGGGCGTTGGGCTCAATCCCCGCGCTTTGCAAAATGCCGGGATAGTTGGCCGACCGCATAGTAACGCTTGTGCCAAGCACCAGCGCTATTTTGGCCCCGGTTTCCTGTGCAGCTTTCAGTGTTTCATCAAAAATGCTGATTAGCGGCAGGCTCAGACCCTCTTTGATTGCATGCAGGCGTGCATGAGGCGTGTTGCTTGCAATCAATCCGAATGCGCACCCGCTCGCTTCAAGGCGTTTGAAAGCATCGCGGAAAACGGCATCGAACGCTTCCCAACCTTCATCGCTGCCTGGCTTGCCGCGAAGCTTGCGGGTTTCAGCCATAACCAGGGATTCAATCGCAATGGGCGGAGCGGGGTAGGGTGGTTCAGTTCCCAACGCCTTGAAATGGGCGTTGGCGCCGGAACATATCAACCGGTAATAGTCCATTGTCGAGGGCCAGGCGACACCACCGACAATGCCAATCTTTTTCATCAAATCAGGAGTTCTTCAGCGCGCGGGCAACGTCGCGGGCAAAATAGGTCAACACCCCATCCGCTCCGGCGCGCTTGAATGCCAGAAGCGCTTCGGGAATGGCCCGCTCTTCATCCAGCCAGCCGTTCTGGCAGGCGGCCATGAGCATCGCGTACTCGCCGGAGACTTGATAGGCGTAAGTCGGAACCCCGAAGGATTCCTTCACCCGGCGCACAACATCAAGGTAAGGCATGCCGGGTTTTACCATGACCATGTCGGCTCCCTCGGCAATGTCGAGTTCAACCTCGCGCAATGCTTCATCAGTGTTTGCCGGGTCCATCTGGTAGGTGCGTTTATCGCCTTTCAGGGCGCCTGTTGACCCCACCGCATCACGGAATGGGCCATAAAATGCGGAAGCGTACTTGGCGCTGTAGGCCATTATCTGAATGTTGTGATGGCCGCCATCTTCGAGCGCTGAGCGAATGGCGCCAATGCGCCCGTCCATCATGTCTGAAGGCGCGATGATATCGCACCCCGCCTCAACTTGGTTCAGGCTTTGGGCGATGAGCACCTCAACGGTTGCATCATTGGCAATTT
>JBPCVY010000264.1:0-5422 GCA_051010055.1 Hyphomicrobiales bacterium
GCTTGATGCCGACACCTGCAAACATGCCTGACAGAAAATCGTTTATTCTCAAAGACATGGACATAATATCGTCCAGCTCCTGCGGGTTTGCCCACTGGAACGCGGTAATATGCTCTTCTGCCACAAGCGGGTCGCCCAACTCGTCGTCCTTCAGGCAAAATTCTACGATTGACCGGGGCAGGGTGGTGCCCTCTTTAATACCAAGGCGCTTGGAGAGGGTGCCGGCGGCAACATTGCGCACAATCACTTCAAGAGGAATGATTTCAACCTGGTGCACCAACTGCTCGCGCATATTGAGCCGCTTGATGAAATGTGTCGGAACGCCAATTTCCCCGAGTTGGGTGAAAATGTGCTCAGATATCCGGTTGTTCAGAACCCCTTTGCCGTCAATAACATCCTTTTTCTGGGCATTAAACGCGGTGGCGTCGTCCTTGAAATATTGGATGATTGTTCCCGGTTCCGGGCCTTCGTAAAGAATTTTTGCCTTGCCTTCATAAATTTGGCGGCGTTTGCGGGTCATGCTTTGTTGTCCTTGAAATCGGCGCAATACGCGAATCGAGTGCGCCGTTTACGCCAAAATAGGCCCATGACGCAAGCTACACAATGCGGCCTATGCGAAATATTCGGTTCCTTTGGCACTTAAGTGTTGACGGAGCGGTTGATTTGCACAAAGCGCGCCGGTAAAGCTTGGCGCTGAACGAACCGCACCCCATATAGGGTGGAGATGAAGACGCAAACGGAGATTTGAAAATCGATGAGCACGTTCGACAAGCGCCAGGAAGGGTTTGAAAAGAAATTTGCCCACGACGCGGAACTGGAGTTCAAGGCAAATGCACGCCGCAACAAGTTGCTGGGGCTTTGGGCAGCTGAAAAAATGGGGCTGAGTGGCGCAGAAACGGAAAGCTACGCCAAAGAGGTTGTTAAATCCGATTTCGAAGAAGCCGGCGATGAAGATGTCTTCCGCAAAGTGCGTGGCGATTTTGACGCCAAGGAAGTAGATCAGTCCGACCATCAAATCCGACGCACCATGGATGAGTTGATGGCCGTTGCCATCGAACAGATCCAAAACGAGGCCTGAGAAACCTGGGCCTTTCCCTGCGAGAGAGGTTGAAAAGCGGCAAGCCGCTCATTTTCTCGTGGTCTATGATGCCCTCTGTGCTGGGCATCGAGGTTCTGGCGCGCGGCGGCTTTGAAGCCTGCTGCATAGACTTGCAGCACGGCTATGTGGGCTATAGCGATTTTCTGGCCATGTCCGGTGCGGTTTTTGCCGCCCGGAAGCCGCTTGTCGTGCGCATTCCTCTGGAAGATTGGGGAATGGCCGCGCGGGCCCTTGATGCCGGCGCATCTTCGGTAATCTGCCCCATGGTGAATAATGCGGAAGATGCAGCAAAACTCTCAGAAGTAACAAAATTCCCGCCTATCGGTGCGCGCAGCTTTGGCGCCTACCGGGATGCATCAACAGATGGGCCGCGGGATAGGAACTTCCTTGAGACCATCAATCACTCAAAACTATCGATTGCCATGATCGAAACTCGCCAGGCGCTCGATAATCTTGACGCAATCTGCGCAACGCCCGGTATTGACGGCGCCTTTGTTGGCCCATTCGATTTAAGCGTCTCATTGAGCGGGGGCTCCAGTAATATCAATCCGGCGGGGGCAGAAGTTCTTGAAGCGCTCGATGAGATTGCCGCCGCATGCAGGAGACACAGCCTCACCGCGGGCATTTATGCCGCCAGCCCTCAAGATGCGCGGGTCTATATTGAAAAAGGTTTTCAGCTTATCGCCCTCAGCAATGACATTTCTATGCTTTCCAGCGCCAGTTCTGAGGCGTTTAACGCTGTATGATTGACTAACAGGTGGCTGCCACGGCAAACTTAGCGGGCACATTGGCCGATTTTTCCAGGACTTTTGATTTGGACCAGAGAATAAGTATTTCGCCGGACAGCGATGCCGTTATCGAACGATTGATAGACCTTACGCTATCTGCAGGGTCGGTTGAGAATTTAACCGACAAATATTTCAGCCACACCAAGCATATTGCCGAAGCCAATGGCGATTGCGAGGTTGTTTATGCTGTCTTTATGCGCCGGAGGCTGATTGCTGCGCTGGAACCGGCGGCCCGCCTCATCGCGCGCCTGGCGCCAGATGCGGAAGTGAAACGGTTTTACGCCGACGGGGAGCTGGTGCCCTCAGAAGAAAAACTGCTGGAGGTGCAGGGCAAGTTCTCTGAACTTTCCGAACTTGAGACGTTGTTTCTGCAAAAGGTGGGGCTGCCGTGCGTTGCTGCAAATAATGCGTATGAAATGTGCCGGGCGATGCCGGGATCATCGTTCATGGATATGCACGCACGCCATGGCGCTGGGCCTGAAATGAACATTCTGGCCGCCTATGGGGCAGCCGTCGGGTCAGCGGCTGCTAGAAGGGCCGACCCTGAAGTCACAGGTTTCACCGGCTCATCGCAAGACATCACAGCTCCATTGTTCGGTGCTGAGCGCGGTATCGGCACCATGCCTCATGCGCTTGTCGGTTTCACAAATGGCGACGTGCTCAAGGCAACCAAATTGTTTGTCGAAGCCCTGCCAGATGCCACGACCACCATTGCGCTTGTCGATTATTCTGGCAAAGAAATCACCGACAGCCTGGCCTGCGCACGTTGGTTTTATGACGAGGCCAAGCTGGACAAGGAAGGCAAGGTTTTCGGCGTCAGGATTGATACCCATGGCGGACGCTTTGGTGAAGGGCTCGACTTCGATAAATCGGTTCATATTGTCGGCGATTGGCTTGGGGTTCAGGGCGAATACAACATTGTGGAGCAGGTTTTGGGCTTGCGCGCCTTCCAGCTTGATACATCGAACATTCTCGTTGACCGGGTGCGCCGCATATTGTTTGGCGCCGGGGTTTCTGTCGCCAACATCATCAATACCCGCAAAGCGCTGGATGATGCGGGATATCCGGATGCGAAAATTGTCGCCTCGTCAGGGTTCGGGGTGCAGAAATGCCAGGTCATGGGAGCTGCCAATGCGCCGGTCGACATGGTGGGAACTGGCTCATTCCTGCCTGCAACCCTGTCAGAGACTTATGCTACAGCCGACATAATTATGTATGACGGCGAAAAACGGGTGAAGGTCGGGCGCGAGTTCTTGCTTGATTGAACCGGAAGCCGTCAAAACTGTTATAAAGAGGAGAGCAAATCAACAAGGGAGGGAACCAATGAAGAAACTGCCATTGTTAATCGCTGCTGCCAGCATTTGTCTGGCGCCCATAGCCGCAATCGCTGGCCCGACGCCTGCACCTGAAGGGGCTAAAGTCTATTTCGTGAACCTCAAGGATGGCGACACGGTGAAAAGCCCGGTTTTGATTCAGTTCGGTTTAAGCGGCATGGGTGTGGCGCCGGCCGGAACGGAAAAAGAAAAAACCGGCCACCATCATCTCATCATCAATGAAACCATTGAAGGCGATGAACTGAACGAGCCAATTCCTGCTGATGACAAGCACAAGCATTTCGGCGGAGGCCAAACGGAAATCAAGATTGAATTGCCCAAGGGCACCCACAACCTGCAACTGGTATTGGGAGACTGGTCGCACATTCCCCATAATCCGCCGGTGATGTCGGAAAGGATTTCCGTAACCGTCGAATAGCCGCAAGGGTCTTGACCTGCCGCGCGAAGCCTGAAATGTGTTTGAGTATAAATGCTCAAGCACAATGCAGGGAAATGCGCTGATGAAACCTTTCTTCGTCCAGATCAAAACAGAACTTGGCAAGGCGTATGACGTTGCAACCGCGCTGGCTGATGCGGAAGTGGCATCGGAGATTTATTCCACCGCAGGTGATTTCGATCTGATCGTGAAAGTGTACCTTGCCGACGGTGAGGATATCGGCCACTTCATCAATGAGAAAATCCACACAACGCCTGGCATTCGCGACACCCACACGATAATCACCTACCGGGCGTTTTGACCCATGAAATTTGCTCTAGCTGGTTAGTTTCATGCAACAGGCGCTGAACTGGCTGGCGGCGAAGGGCACGATTATTCTGCCCGTTAGCCTGCTGCTTGGCCTTTTCTGGCAGGATTTGGCAGCCCTTGCACGCCCCATGCTGACGCCCACAGTTTTCTTCATGCTGGCGGTGCTGATGACCCGCGTCGATATGGATGATGCGCTGGCACATTTAAGGCGCCCGTTCATACCAATCATCGGGCTCATCTGGGCGGTGGTTATAATGCCATTGGTATTTGCTGCAGCGCTTTGGCTTCTCGGCAATGGGGCTGGTATCTGGTTTTCAGGCGGGCTTGTTCTGGCGCTTTTTTTCTGGGCATCATCGCCGCCGATTTTTTCCTCTGCGCCATTGTCCTACATCATGCGCCTTGATGGCACGTTGAGCGTTGGGTTTCTGCTTGCGGCAATTGCCTTACATCCCATCGTGACACCATTTTACACTGGCCTTTTCACCGGCGGAACAGTGAGCATTTCGCCCTTTGAATTGGGCTGGCGGCTCGCACTGCTCATTGGCGGGGCAGCGCTGTGTGCACTTGGCGCGCGCGCCTGGCTGGGCCGTGAAAAACTACGAAAGTTTGGCCCCGCCATGGATGGGCTTAACGTTGTCGGCATGGTAATCTTCGCCCTGGCGATTATGGATGGCATTGCGGACCGGTTGCTGGAGAATCCGCTTTATGCCGCCTGGCTCACAGTGTTTGTGTTTTGCCTTTCCCTTGTAGTGCATGCGGTGACAACGGCACTTTTCTGGCGCAGTGGAAAAAGGCGGGCTCTGACGATCGGCTTTTCTACTGGCGGGCGCAACATTGCAATGGCGGTGGGCGCGCTGGGGGCTTCGGTGCCCTCCGATACTTGGTTGTTCTTCGCCATCATCCAGTTTCCCATATATATTCTGCCGGCAATGCTGTTGCCCATCTACAACCGTTTGCTACCCAATCGGTGATATTGGAACTAAAATTCCACTCCCGGCATGCGCGGCGAATTTCGTTGCTATGAGAGGCTTACTTGATACGTTGACAGATAGCTGGGCTTGTCGTTCCTTATCACGAAAATTGTGAATCGGGAGGAATTTGGAAATGGCTGACGAGGCCCAGGAACTGGCGGAAGAGTGCGCGCGCGCCATGCTTGAAGAAGACAAGGCCAGCGCGGGGCTTGGCATTAGCCTTGAAGCTATTGCGCCGGGGCAGGCCGAACTTGCCATGACAGTGACGGAGAATATGGTCAACGGTCACAATATTTGCCATGGGGGCATGATCTTTACCCTTGCCGACAGTGCCTTCGCTTTTGCGTGCAACACCTATAACCAGGTAACGGTCGCCGCATCTGCAGAGATATCGTTCTTGCGCCCGGCCCAGCTCGGCGACAAGCTTTTGGCCGTCTCGCATGAGATATGGCGCAGTGGCCGCAGCGGTATTTATGATACCACCG
>JBPCVY010000265.1:0-7576 GCA_051010055.1 Hyphomicrobiales bacterium
GGCATTCTCATGGCGGTGGTGCCGCTCACGGTGATTATTCTTGCCCATCTGGCGCTGCCGGACGAGAAATTGAACCGCTACAAGGCAGCCGGTTTCGTCATCGGCTTTGCCGGTGTGGTTATGCTGATGGGTTTTGACAATATTGCCAATTTTGCAAATCAGGGCATCGCCTTTTGGGCGCAGCTCATGATTATCCTGGCCACCTTATGTTATGCGGTTCATTCCATTTCCGCACGCATCATGCCGAAGGTAGGACCTCTGGAAATGTCAGCAGCTGTTATGGCGCTTGCCGGCGTGATGATGACATGTGTTGCCTTGTTCACAGCGCCGCAATTTTTCACCGGCGCCAGTACGATTTCAATCGCCAGCGTGCTTGCGCTTGGCATTTTTCCAACCGCACTGGCCTCAATCGTTCTCTATTTTTTGCTAACCGGGGCCGGCCCCAGCTTTGTTTCCTATTGCAACTATCTTATCCCCGCCTATGCGGTCATCTTAGGCGTGGTCGTCATGGGGGAGGACATATCTTCAACGGCCATTTTCGGCCTCGTGCTCATACTTTCGGGGATTGCGATTTCACGGCGCACGCCTGGTGAAAAACGCACCCCCACTCTCCGGCGCGGCGGATAGTCTGGGTTCAATTTGAAGCCGGTTTAGGGCGCCGCGTCGCGCAGGGCCGCAACAATATCGTCAACCACCTGGTTGACCAGCCCCGCATCATCGCCCTCACCCATCACCCTGATGAGTGGCTCGGTTCCGGATGGCCTGATGACGAGGCGTCCGGACTCTCCAAGTCTGCTGGCGCCATCGGCAATGGCTTCTTTCACGGGGCTTTTCTCAAGGGGGCGGCCATCTTTAAAGCGCACATTCTTGAGCACCTGCGGCAGGGGATCAAACAGGCTGCAGGTTTCGCTTACCGGTTTGCCGGCCCGTTTTACCGCCGCCAGGACCTGCAGCGCCGCCACCAGCCCATCGCCGGTCGTCGAATAATCGGACATGACGATGTGGCCTGACTGTTCACCGCCAAGGTTGAAGCCGCCCTTTCGCATTTCTTCAACCACGTAGCGGTCACCAACCGCCGAGCGCACAAGCTTCAGGCCAATCCCATCCAGATAACGCTCAAAGCCAAGGTTCGACATTACAGTTGCCACCAAACCGTTGGTCGACAGCTTGTTTTCCCCCTGCCAACTCGTTGCAATCAGGGCCATCATCTGATCACCATCAACCACCTTGCCCTTCTCATCGACAATCAGGCACCGGTCCGCATCGCCATCAAGGGCAATGCCAATGTCGGCCCCCACTTCGCGCACCTTGTCGATCAGCGCCTCGGGTGCGGTTGAACCGCAGTCCTCGTTAATATTGAATCCGTCCGGTTCAACCCCGATCGAGAAAACTTCCGCTCCCAGTTCCCACAAAACGGCAGGGGCCACTTTGTAGGCTGCGCCATTGGCGCAATCGACCACAATGCGCATTCCATCAAGGCGCAAGTCGCGCGCCAGGGTGCGCTTGGCAAACTCGATATAGCGTGCCTGTGCATCCTCAATGCGCTTGGCACGGCCAAGCCGCGCAGGCTCAACCATCAATCGGTCAGCGTCGGTCTCAATGAGCTTTTCAATTTCTAATTCGGTTTCATCGGAAAGCTTGTAGCCATCGGGCCCGAACAGCTTAATCCCGTTATCGTCGAAGGGATTGTGGGACGCTGAGATCATCACGCCCAAATCAGCCCGCAGTGACCGGGTTAACATCGCCACCGCTGGGGTCGGCAGCGGACCAAACTGAAATACATTCATGCCTACAGACAAGAACCCGGCAACAAGCGCGTTCTCAATTGTATAACCAGAAAGGCGCGTATCCTTGCCGATTACCACCCTGTGGCGGTGATCGCCCTTGGTGAAGGCGCTTCCGGCTGCCATGCCAACGCGCAATGCAGTTTCTGCGGTCATAGGCCAAGAGTTGGCCGTACCACGAATTCCATCGGTACCGAAATACTTACGCATAAACCTGTCCCGTTTTTTCCGTGCTCGCCGTAGAATATAGTTTTTTGTTGGTTTCTAGTTAGCGCAAACGGCAAACCGCCGCAATTTGTATACAGCTTGTATGGTTTATATACTCTGGCGCGAAATTGCCGAGAAAGTGGCGAATGCCTGAGCGGTTTCAGCAACATCGTGCACTCTGAACAAGTGTGCCCCGCGAATGAGCCCTGCAAGCGCAACAGCAACAGAGCCCTGAACGCGCTCGCCCGCCGTCTTGGTGCCCGTCACCGCGCCAATGAACGCCTTTCTGGACGCCCCCAGCATCAACGGCACCCCAAGCCCGTGAAACAGCGTCAGTCCATCAATAAGCTGCAAATTGTGATCGAACGTCTTGCCGAACCCGATACCCGGATCGGCAATGATTTTAGAACGCTCAATGCCAGCTGCCTCACAAACGGCAATGCGCTGTTCCAACGTATCAAACACATCAAGGCAGACATCTTCATATTGCGGGTCTTGCTGCATGGTTTTGGGCTCGCCCTGGGAATGCATGAGCACCACCGGCAGGTTCAAAGCAGCTGCGGTTTCAAGGGCCGATGGGTCATGGCCAAGGGCGCTGACATCATTGATGATATGCGCCCCAGCCGATGCTGCAGCCTTCATTACAGGCGCATTTCTTGTATCGCAGGAGAGCACTGTGCCGGAATCTTCAAGGCCTTCCAGAACTGGGATTACGCGTGCAATTTCATCTTCTTCGGTCACTTTGTCAGCGCCCGGTCTGGTGGACTCACCGCCAATATCGAGAATATGGGCTCCCTCTTCCACGAGCCGTCGCCCGTGAGCGATTGCCGTTGCGGCCTCAGCGAATAGGCCGCCATCGGAAAAACTGTCAGGTGTTACGTTCAAAATACCCATGATGTGCGGCTGTGTGAAATCAAGCCCTGAAACCGGCGCCGGTTCTGCCCCAAGGCTTTCCAGCGCTTCAACCAGGAGGTGCTCGTTCGAAGCTTTTATGCCCGCATAGCTTCCACCATCTGGCCCATTGCCGTTGCGACTGAGAAGCTCCAGATGGGTAAAGGCCACAAACCGCCCGGCGAGCCAGCCAGCCTGTCCGGCGGCCACCAATTCCTGCGCCTGTTTTCCACAGACAATGCCGGTTGGCTTCAAATACACATCGCGGGCGGTCATAAAAATTCCTTCAGAAAAAAAGTTTCGTCACACCGGGCGCAATCAATAGTTCAGTGACGCATATTGCGCAAAGATATTTGACGCAAGGGCTCATTCCTGCGCATTGTTTACCGGATTACAAAGTCAAAAATGCGGGGTAACGTAGCCGCGCGGCGGTGTGTTGCTTTCGCATGAGGGAACAAAATGTCAAGCCGACTTCTCGTAGCCATTCCGACTGTCTCTTTTATTTTTGCAGCATTGATTTTTTCAGCATCGGCGCCTCAAGCCGTAAATGCCGCATCCATTTATGATGCGCAAGTGCTGCGCTATCTCAAACTCCAAAGCACCCAGCGTTCCAAGGTGCGCAAGATAATCAGACAGAGCGATGCGGAAATGGCGCGGGTTTTCCGCAAGCACAAAATCAATCCGAACGCCAAACCTGATTTCGACAAACTTGTAGCAGCTTCATCGGAATTGACAGCCATTGAGCGCCGCGAGCGCAAGGCCATGAAACAGGTTCTGAATGCCGATCAGCTTAAACAATATGACGAGCTGATCAACATAACGCGCATCCGCGTGCGCAAGGCAGCGAATTAGATCTAGCGCCGCCAGCCATCTGCAAACACCACCTTTTCCGCGCCGGTGAAACGGCGGATACGTTCAAGCTCTGCTTCCAGGCGCTGCAGGCGCCCGTCATTCAGTTTCCAGCGCGGTTCCATCCACACCCCGCGCACGCCCATAATCCCGGTTTTGCGGTCATGTTTCATATCTATGCGGCCAACAAAACTGCCTCCCTCGATAAGCGGAAAAACGTAATAGCCATATTGGCGTTTTGCTTCCGGCACGAACACCTCAATGCGGTACTCGAAGCCAAACAGGCGCGATAAGCGCTTCCGGTCTCGGACAACAGGATCAAACGGGCTAAGCACGCGAAGGCGCGCCGGTGGCTCGGGCGCTTCATCCAAAAGCTCGTGGCAATCAGCCCAAGCATAATGAAGCCGCGGTTTGTCGCCGTCAGCTGGCTCTACAAGCACCTGCATAAGTTCGTTGCCTGCCAGCTTTTCGCACCATACTTTCGCCTCGGCAGGAGAAACAAGATCCCAGAACGCGGCAATCTCGCCGTGGGCAGCGAAACCCAGCCTATCGAGCGCTGACGAGCAAGCCCAGTCAACGAATTCACCATGATCGCACCGGCATTGAAAATGATCGTCCGCAATGACCTTGTGGGAAAGGTCGTAAACTTTTTGAAATCCTTCGCGGCGGGCAACACACAAATCGCCGGTACGCCAGAGGTATTCAAGGGCGGTTTTTTGCGGATGCCAGTCCCACCAGCCATCCCCGCCACCCTCACCGGATTGTTTGGGCTTTTGAAAATCACGCGACATGACCGGCCCGGAGCGGTTCACGTGATGCAGGGTTTCTTCGAGAACTTCCTCAAACCCCTCCCGGCGCCAGGTGCGCCAGCGCTCGCGTAATTGGTCGGCCTCGCGGTCAAATTTGTGCCGCCAATAGGGGTAGAAGCTGGCCGGGATGATAGAGGCGTCGTGGGTCCAGTTTTCAAACAGGGCGCCATCATCTTCCAGTAATTGCCTGAGGTGTTTTGGCTGGTAGGTCTGGTTCCTTGAAAACAGGATCATATGGTGGGCGCGCTCCACCGTGTTGATGGAATCAATCTGGACAAACCCCATCTGATGGATGAGCGCCAGAAGAGATTGTTTATCCAGGCGCGTGTGCGGCGGGATTGTGAGCCCTTGAAGGTGCAGGAAAACGCGCCTGGCGGCGCGGTTGGAAATAACCGGTATGTTATCCATCCAGCGCAATAGGCCACCAAAATGGCGCGAGAGCAAGCCTCGATTAGCTCACGCCGGGCCCGCGCATTTGACGCACAGCGGCGCGGATTTTGCGCCAGATTTCAGCCTGTTCAGTGTCACCTTCGCCCTCATATTGGGTGACTTTTTGCGCTGCTTCCGCTTCTGCCTTATCGCCGTGAGCTGCATAAAGTTGCTCTGCATAGTGCTGAACTTCGGTGAAATTCATAGCTATCCGCTCCTCCGTTTCAGTCAAACAAAAAAGGCCGGAGGGTAGATCCCCCCGGCCTCAAACTCGTTTTCAAGTTGGGCCCTGAACAAAACGGGCCTTACTTGCTAGCCTGGTTGCGGTTCCATGCCGCCTGTATCGGGCGCACCGCCACCTTTTTTCTTGCCGCCAGTGACCGGCACCGCAGAACCGCCACCTGGCACAGGCTCATCATCGTCGCCTTCACGCTTGGGCTTCTTGCCGGCAAGAAGATCAATGATTTCCTGGCCCGACAGGGTTTCATACTCCAACAACCCTTCAGCGATGGCTTTCAGTTCCTTGGCATTGTCCTTCAGGATTTTCTTGGCCATCTTGTAGCCGCCATCAACCAGCTTGAAAATTTCCGCATCGACGATTTTCTGGGTTTCGTCGGAGAGGTTTTTCGAACGAGTCACTGAATGGCCAAGGAAGACTTCCTCTTCGTTTTCGCCATAGGCCAGAGGTCCGAGCTTATCAGACATGCCGTACTGGGTGACCATGGCGCGCGCCATGCCGGTGGCCATCTGAATATCAGAAGAGGCCCCCGAAGTTACCTTTTCATGGCCGAAGATCAGTTCCTCGGCCACGCGTCCGCCCATGGCAACCGCAAGGTCTGCCTTGAATTTTTCGCGGGTAACGGAAATTACATCACGTTCAGGCAGCCGCATGACCATGCCAAGAGCGCGGCCTCTGGGAATAATGGTTGCCTTGTGGATCGGGTCAGAGGCGGGCAACTTCAATGCCACGAGTGCGTGGCCCGCCTCATGATATGCGGTGAGCTTCTTTTCCTCGTCCGTCATAACCATGGAGCGGCGCTCAGAGCCCATCATCACCTTGTCTTTGGCGTCCTCAAACTCCTGCTGGGTTACCAGGCGTTTTGAGCGGCGGGCAGCCAACAGCGCTGCTTCATTCACAAGGTTGGCCAGATCGGCACCGGAAAAGCCCGGAGTTCCGCGTGCGATAATCTTGGGGTCCACATCCGGCGCCAGCGGCACGTTACGCATGTGAACCTTGAGGATTTTCTCGCGTCCAATAATGTCCGGGCGCGGCACAACAATCTGACGGTCGAAACGGCCAGGGCGCAAGAGCGCCGGGTCGAGAACATCGGGACGGTTGGTTGCGGCTATCAAAATGACGCCTTCGTTTTCTTCAAAACCATCCATCTCAACCAAGAGCTGGTTGAGTGTCTGTTCGCGCTCATCATTGCCACCGCCAAGGCCTGCGCCACGATGGCGGCCAACGGCATCGATTTCATCGATGAAGATAATGCACGGAGCATTCTTCTTGGCCTGCTCGAACATGTCACGCACGCGGCTTGCGCCGACGCCGACAAACATTTCCACAAAATCCGAACCGGAAATTGTGAAGAACGGCACATTCGCCTCACCGGCAATTGCGCGGGCAAGAAGGGTTTTACCTGTGCCAGGAGGGCCAACAAGCAGCGCACCGCGTGGAATTTTACCACCAAGGCGCTGGAATTTGTTCGGATCTTTCAGAAAATCGACGATTTCCTCAAGGTCTTCCTTGGCTTCGTCAACCCCTGCCACATCTTCAAACGTGACGCGCCCATGGCGCTCAGTGAGAAGTTTGGCTTTTGATTTGCCAAAGCCCATCGCCTTGCCGCCACCGCCCTGCATCTGGCGCATGAAGAATATCCACACCCCGATCATCAGCAAGAACGGGAACCACGACAAAAGCATCTGCAAAAGGAACGGCATATCGTCCTTTTCAGGCTTGGCATTAATGGTGACGTTCTTGGCCGTAAGCTGGGGCACAAGGTTGGCATCTGTTGGTTTATAAGTTTGGAAATAGCGCTTGTCGGAATACGTACCGGTAATTTCGTTACCAGCAATCGTTACCTCACGCACTTTGCCCGCTTCCACGTCCGCGATGAACTGAGAATACGGAATTTCATTCGAGGCACCACGCTGCGCCGGCCCCTGAAACAGGTTAAACAGCGCAAAAAGCAACAGGGCGATGATGACCCAAACGGCCAAATTGCGGAAATTGTTCACTTAGACATCCCTTGTCCATTGTTCTGGGAAGTGATTACACACAAACCGGTACCCATGGCAAGTTTGCGCTGAACTTATGACTAAAGATAGGCATCCTGGCTTCGGTTTCCAAGTCAAGCCGGGTCAATTTCGCGGCAAATTTCCTTAAATTACCGCCAGCGGACCGATTTTGCCGATAAATTGCGTGTTAACCTGAACACCGGCGGTGCAATCATCATCCGGTAGTTCCAGCAAAGGTACCGCAAAAAGCTTACCATTTCGACAAAATGCAGGAAGGCTTTGGCCGACAAAAGCTGGAAGCTGTGGACGGTTCTTTTTGAGCCCCGCCCAGCCTTCAGCGCCAACCGGGCAAACCGTCAGACCATCTGG
>JBPCVY010000266.1:0-2723 GCA_051010055.1 Hyphomicrobiales bacterium
GGCCAAAGGTTCAAGTCGATACGCCCGTTCAGGGCCGATGGTCGTGCTTAAATGTTCCTCACCCCAGTAGTAGATGTGGTTGGCGAAGAAATTGGTGCAGACACCGAGCGCTGCTGCCCGTTCAAGCTGGGCTTCACTTGCCATCTGGCAATGTTGCAATGTGTGGCGGTGGTCCCGGCGCGGGAGCTCATCCAGGGCCGCTTCCACTATATCAAGCATGACTTCAATCGCCTCATCGCCATTGGTGTGGATGTGAATCTGAAATCCGGCACGATGGTAAGTGGCAAGCTGCGCCTTCAATTCTTCAGGTGGGGCATTCCAAATGCCGTTTGGAGCACCATTGAAGTAGCCGGGCCATTTCAGGCGCGCCGTGAAGCCTTGGATCGAACCGTCTGTCATCATTTTTATAAGCCCGAACCGGAGTTTGTCCGTGCTCTTGGCAGCGAGCCCCTTCATGAGCTTGACACCTTCATCTGCGGGGGCCGACAGGGCGCCATAGGCCGGCACCAGGCGAATGGGATAATCATCTGCATTTGTAACCGTCAGCAATTGTTCTGCGCTTTCCGGAGAGAGCACCGCATAAAGATCGGTCGCGGTTGTAACCCCTGCGCGCTGGGCAACGGCGGCAAAATCACGGACACAATCGGCTGACCCCATCTCCTCGAACGGATTTACGCCTGCCACCTCAAAGGCCATGAACATTGCCGCAAGCTCCTGCAGCTCGCCCGTTGGTTCACCTTCATTGTCCTTGAGAATCCCATGCACATTTGTGTCGGAACTGACGCCGGCTGCATCAAGAATGAAGCTGTTGGCGTTCAACAGGTGGCCGCTGGCGTGCATAACGACCACCGGGCGGTCAGTGGCCACCTTATCGAGGTCGGCAGCAATCATGCGCCGGGAGGAGAAGTAGATGGGATCGAACCCCCAGCCGACCACCGGTCTGCCCGCCAGTTCCGGCTTTGCTGCAAATTCACGAAGGCGCGCCACGACTTCATCGATGCTCTTCAACCCCGGCCAAACCGTCCCGTCCGGGCCGGTGCGGTCAAAGTACCCAACATAGACATAGCGCCAGAACGCGCCTTCCAGAACGTGCGAATGGCCTTCCACAAACCCCGGTATGATGATTTTGCCGGCATAATGGTCGTTGAGGGTGTATTCGCCCCAGCCGGCCAGTTCGTCAAGCGTTCCCACACCCAATATGCGCCCATCGCGCACCGCCACATGATCGGCTTCGGGCCGGCCACGGCACATGGTGATAATCTTGCTGGCGGAAAAGATTGTGGTTTGTGCGCTCATTTCGGACAACCTCTCATGGTGGAGCTATCAGTTCGGGTGCGCCGTTTACGTTTCCGCGCGGGCAAAACCCGAACCACCGCGCAAGAAGCCCATGGCATAAATGGCTGCCCACGCGATGATAAAGGTAAGACCAAACACGATCCAGATGGTCGCCATGCCCTAGTTTGGCAGGATCGGAGACATCACCAGAATAATGTGGAAGCACGTGAACAGTATGGCGATATTGAAGAAGGCCAGTTCCTTTGCGACAGAAGTTGAGAAGTCCGGATCAAGGATGCGCAATAGCAGCAATCCGGTGCCGGTGGAGCCGCAACAGCAGCCGAAAATCGTCACCGACCTTTCAATTCCAAGATCGGCGAGTTTGCGGCCCAGCCCGAGCCAAAGCGCCGCAGTGGCCAGCGTAACCGCCACGGTAACCAGCAGCACAGGTGCAAGGAATTCTACCAAGACAGCAAATTTGATGCTCATGATTGTTCCTACAACCATGAAATCAACCGCTGAACCTGTAATGCGCTTTTGAGTGTCATTATCGATGAAATGGCTGATACCAAGCCGTTCCATAGTCGCCCGGATGATGACGCAAAAAACCAGGCCCCAGAAGAAGAAGAGATTGTGCGAAAAGATTACGCCCACGGCAACGCCAAGCGGCCGTGAATCCCCAATAATGGATTGCATTAAGACAAGCCAGTAGTTGGTGATGATGTAGGCAACACCCAGGATGGCAATGTGGAATGCGAGCGTGTCGACATTTGCCGAGTGGGTGACCTGTTCCCCCGCTGAAACCCGTGTTTCACGATTGTAGTAGCCGCGCAGGAATTCATCGTCGATTTTCGCTGTGGCATTACGGTTATACCCGTGCTTGATGGCCCACCGCGCCACCGGCACGCCCACCACAAAAGCGGCGATGAAACCGAATGACGCATAAATGAGGCCGACGGTGGCCGCATCAGAGATGTTGAAACTCTTTTCCCAGATACCGCCATAGGTGAGGGCCTGACCGGGGCCCATGGTGTAGCCGTAAGTGGAAATAGCACCCAGGAAACCGCTGATGGACGATCCGGAAATACCGTTATAACCGGCAATCACGCTGAAGCCGATCAGCGCCTGCATTGCCAGCGACATTGTCCAGATCAATGTCAGCCACATGCCGCCTCGGTAAATCGGTGAGGATTTGTCCGAAACGTTGCTTGAGCCGGTGAGAACCAAGGACATGAAGCTCAGCGTGAAGAAGTGGAAAGTAAACGGTGCAAACGTGCGGGCCTCAAAACCCAGGGAAAGCCCAGCCGAAATAAGGATAAAGCCGATGACCCCACCAATTAGGCTGGCAGGGATGAGGGCAGTGCGGAAGATGGGAACGTTGGCGCGCAGCCAGGTGCCTATCAGCAACATCGCTGCCATGAACGAAAATGCGATTATCATTGGAAATG
>JBPCVY010000267.1:0-38498 GCA_051010055.1 Hyphomicrobiales bacterium
CCGGGTGATCTTCCTGTCAATATTACCGGCAACGACCTTTAGACCGCTTTCCAGCGCAGCTTCAAGAACCGGTTGATAGATCGCCCAGTTCGGCCAGCCGCGTTTTTCCCAGTCGAGCACATCTCCAAAAGCTTTGGCCGTCACATCCCCGCTTTCGAAAAAGGCATCCATTTTCCCCTGCGCTGATCTTGGCAGCATTTCCAGAACAAGCACCGGGCGGCGGCCCGTAGAGGTAATATCACGGATGAACACCGCCTGCAGCCGGTGATGGTCCGGATTGTCGTGAACCTCACCCAAAAGAACAAGCCGGGCTGCCTGCAGGCGTTTTTCCAACTCATCAGGGTCGATGAACGCCCCGCCTGAATAGATCTTCCCGACAAGCGGATTATCGCGGCCGAGCTTGGATTCCCAAGGGCCAAAGGCGCCAAGCACTGCAATTGCAAAGAATAGAAACGCCAATCGGCTTACACGCTCGAGATGTCTCATAGAGAAAGCTCCTTCATACCTTCTTAGAGCAAGACACGATCAAATTTAACCTTGGTCTGCATTGGCCGAATTTCCAGCTGGATCAAGTGCAATAAATGGGGCAACTATATCCAATTACAACAGCTGGGCTGAGGGAGCGGACCATGCGAACCGGTGGGCAGGTCCTAATTGACACGCTAATTCACAATGGCTTCGACACGGTGTTCGGGGTTCCAGGGGAGAGCTACCTGGAAGCACTTCATGCCATTGCTGAAAAAAGCAATGCCATTCGCTACATCACCTGCCGCCAGGAAGGCGGTGCAGCGTTCATGGCAGAAGCCTACGCCAACACCACCGGCAAACCATCAGTCTGTTTTGTCACCCGTGGGCCTGGCGTCACCAACGCATCCATCGGCGTGCACACCGCGTTTCAGGGCTCAACCCCCATGGTGCTCCTCATCGGCCAGGTGCCGCGCGGGCAAATGGAACGGGAGGCATTTCAGGAAATCGAATACCGCACCATGCTGGCGCCATTGACAAAATGGGTGGCCCAGATTGAAGATGCTGCGCGCATCCCTGAGATGCTGACAAGGGCCTTGCGCACCGCCGTATCAGGACGCCCTGGCCCTGTGGCCCTGGCATTGCCGGAAGACATGCTGGCAGATGAAACAAATGCGCCCGACATTACGCCTTATGTGCGCACTGAGCCCGCCCCTGACCGCATGTCGATGATCGAACTGCGCACCCTATTGCGCCATACCGAGAAACCTTTGCTGCTTCTTGGCGGCACCGGCTGGACGCAAGCCGGGCGGGAGAACATCACCGAGTTTGCAGCCAACAATGCCTTGCCAGTGGCAACAGCATTCCGCCGCCAGGATTTGTTTGCAAATGACCATGAGTGCTACATCGGCAATCTCGGTTTTGGCGGTGCACCTTTTCCGAATGAGTATGCTGAAAAGGCCGATCTCATTATCGCCGCCGGCACCCGGCTGGGCGGTGGCACAACCCTGCACTACAAACTCATAACTGCCCCGCAGGCGAAACAAAAAATTGTCCATGTGCACCCCGGTGCGGAAGAGCTCGGCCGCGTTATCCAGCCGGAACTGGCAATTCAATCTGATGTGAACTCTTTTGCACATGCCGCGGCGATGATGGGCAAGTGTCGCAAAGGCGCAATGGCGGCGAACCGCAAGCAGGCGCGCAAGGCCTATCTGGACAGTCTTGAGCTGAAACCGCAACCAGGGCCGGTGGATATGGCCGCCGTCATGGCCTGGCTGCGTGAGGCCCTGCCCCGTGATGCCATCGTGACGAACGGGGCCGGCAATTTCGCCGACTGGCCAAACAGGTTTTATTCCTACCGTTCCCATGGAACGATACTTGCGCCGGTTTCCGGCGCGATGGGATATGGCGTTCCGGCAGCGGTAGCGGCAAAGCTCGCCTATCCCGAACGTACCGTTTTGTGCTTTGCCGGTGATGGCGACTTCCTCATGAACGGACAAGAATTAGCGACTGCAATGCGATATGGCGCAAGCCCGGTGATACTTGTCATCAACAATTCCATGTATGGAACAATCCGGATGAACCAGGAACTCAAACATCCCGGTACTATTTCCGGCACTGGATTAACCAACCCGGACTTCGCTGCGTTCGCCCGCTCTTTCGGGGCTTTTGGCGAAACGGTCACCAGCACCGATGAGTTTTATCCGGCCATTGAGCGAGCTTTTGCTTCAGGAACGGCAGCGGTAATCGAGCTTCTCGTGGGCCGCGATCATCTTGGCCCGGATATGACCGTATCAGAGTTGTCACACTAGCGGGACGCGACGATTAAAAGGATTTGAACCGGATCGAAGAAACAATATTGGAGTTAGGGAAGAACAATGAACAGTTTTGATCTTGATGGACAGGTGGCAATTGTGACCGGGGGGGCGCAAGGCATTGGTTATGCTATTGCCGAAAGGTTGGTTAAATCAGGCGCCAAGACCGCCCTGTGGGACATGGATGAAAGCCTTGCTGAGGAGGCGGCATCAACGCTGCGATTATCTGGTGAAGCAATTGCGGTGCAGGTTGATGTGACCGACCCGGAAGGCATTGAGGCTGCCCTGGCTGAAACCCGATCCCAGCTGGATGATGTTTCGATTGCGGTCAACAGCGCCGGCATTGCCGGAATGAACACCACTGTCGATGAATACCCGATTGAAGAATGGCAGCGGGTTATCGAGATCAATCTCAACGGAACATTCTATGTCAACCGGGCCGTGGTCCCCAGAATGAAAGGGCGCGGCTATGGCCGCATCGTTAATATTGCGTCCATTGCCGGCAAGGAAGGCAACCCAAACGCGTCCGCCTATTCGGCCTCCAAAGCAGGCGTAATCGCTCTTACTAAATCCCTGGGCAAGGAATTGGCGGGAGAAGATATTGCGGTGAATTGCGTAACGCCAGCGGCGGCCCGCACTCGCATTTTCGATCAAATGACCGAAGAGCACATTAACTATATGCTGGAGAAGATTCCCCGCGCCCGCTTTGTTGAGGTG
The DNA here is from genome assembly GCA_051010055.1 of Hyphomicrobiales bacterium. Lineage (GTDB taxonomy): Bacteria > Pseudomonadota > Alphaproteobacteria > Rhizobiales > CAJQND01 > CAJQND01. Next base: position 2,997 of record JBPCVY010000267.1, read on the forward strand.
GATGAAATAGCAAGCATGATTACCTGGATGGTATCGGCCGAGAATTCGTTCACCACCGGCGCGGTTTTCGATCTCTCAGGCGGGCGGGCAACGTACTAGAGAGCTTACTAAAGAATCTCGTAGCCGAACTCGGCGGACATTTCCGTCAGCCATTCCCAGAAACTCTCCGAAAAGCCGCGGAAGAGTGAAAGCTCGAACTCGTCTTCACCGGTTTGGGCGATATGCACGCCCACATGGGCCATCTGGGTTACCGCGCATTTTCCAGGTCCAAACGCGCGCGGGTGCAAATCAACCGGCGCGCCCTTGGCCAGCACCTTGCGGGAATCAGCCCCCGAAATTGTGATGACCACACGGCCATGGCTCTGGTCTGAGATGGATGCAAGCCCTTTGAGCTTCTCTGACAGGGTTTCATAAAGTGCGCCGGGTGCGGTTTCCTGCCGGACGGCATAATATTGCCCGTCGCCGCACCAGTGCAAATCGAGGCCACGTGCATGGGTTGATGCACCGGCTGCCGGGCACGCCAAGGAAAAGTGTTTCTTCAGCGCTTGCGAAAGAGCTCGCGCTTTTCCCTTACGTGTAATGATCGTGGCAATTTCTACCGGCTGGCGCACGCCGAGCCGTACCCCCGGCGCGCTATCGTGTGCTGCGCCAAACCGGCCTTGCACCAAAATTCCCTCAAGCGGGCCGCTCCGGGAAGGCAGCGTGTTGTTTCTACTTCCACTAGCCATGGAGCTTTTCGTTCTCCTTGTCATAGAACACCGGGTGGCACACCTCGGCCATCATGTGAATGTTGCGCAATCCATCCCACACGCGCACCACCTCGCCATGGCGCCCTTGTCCGCCTTTCAGGAAACCAAGGGCAATCCACTGGCCAACCATGGGTGAATAGGCAACCGAAGTTACATAGCCCTGATCGTTGACCATGGAAGCGTCTTCACCCTTTTTGAGCAGATGGGAACCGGACCTGATCTGGTCGCCTTTGTTCACCGGTTTCAACCCGACAACCTGCTCCCGGTCCGACCGGTGGAAGGCATCGCGTGTAGCCATCATGCGGCCAATATAGTCTTTCTTCGACGACATCATGCCGCCAAGACCAAGATCATAAGCTGTGGATGTTCCGTTCAGCTCACCCCCTGCCACATGGCCTTTTTCAATGCGCATGACCGACAGGGCCTCGGTGCCGTAGGGAGCAATGCCAAACTCTTCGCCGGAATGCATGACGGCTCTGGCAACCGCATCCCCATAGTCCGCCGGTACAGAAAGCTCATAGGCAAGCTCTCCTGAGAAGGAAATCCGGAAAAGACGGCCCTTGATGCCACCCAAAACGCTCACCGGACGCGCGCCCATGAATGGGAACGCCTCATCGGATAAATCGACATCAACGATCTTTTTCAGGGTTTTGCGCGCATAGGGGCCGGCCACCGCCATCTGTGCCCATTGTTCCGTTACCGAAACATATTGCACATCAAGTTCTGGCCATAATGCCTGATGGCAGAACTCCATGTTGCTCATTACCCGGGCGGCGTTTGCCGTGGTGGTGGTCATGAAGTAATGGTCTTCGGCAAGACGGCTGGCCGTGCCGTCATCGAAAACGATGCCGTCTTCACGCAACATCAACCCATAGCGGGCCCGTCCAACCTTCAGGAGTTTCCAGCCATTGCTGTAAAGCCGGTTCATGAACTCCGGTGCGTCTTTGCCCTGCACATCAATTTTGCCCAGGGTCGAAACGTCGCAAATGCCAACCTTGGAGCGGGTGGTTTCCACCTCGCGGATGACGCTTTCGAGCCAGGTTTTCTCGCCGAGCTGCGGGAACCATTGGGAGCGGTACCAAAGGCCGGTCTCTACAAAAACGGCGCCCAAATCTTTCGCCCATTCATGGAGCGGGGTTTTGCGCACCGGCTGGAAATGATGGCCCGTATGGGCACCGGTTATCGAGCCGAACGAGACGGGCACATAGAACGGGCGGAATGTGGTTGTGCCAACTTCTGGAATGGATTTGCCGGTGGCCTCGGCGAGGAGGCCAATTGCATTGATGTTCGAAAGTTTGCCCTGGTCTGTGGCCATGCCGGTGGTGGTGTAACGCTTGGCAAGCTCCACATCCCGGTAGCCTTCACGCGCGGCAAGCGGAATGTCCTTGGAAGTTACGTCGTTCTGAAAATCAACGAACGCTTTCCCGGTAGCTCCTTCCACGTACCATAACGGCGTGATGGTGAATTCATCATCGCTGTTTGACATCGGTACGGTTTGGCGCTTCGGCTTAAACCCGGCACCCGATGCTGCGCGGGCGCCTTTTTCAGCGCCGTCTTTAAGACATGCTGCCAGGGAAAAGTGGCCTGCGGATGCCCCTGCTGCGATAAGCCCATCGCCCACATCAGGCGTAACAAATGCATTGATCGCTTCATTCCACTCAGGCTTTGCACCGCGATGGCATGCGAGATGCACCCTGGGATTCCAGCCGCCGGATATTGCTACAAAATCGCAATTGATTGCCCCGTGGTTGGTTTTGATTTCCTTGATGTCCTTGGCGCCCTTTACATCGAATATGGCAGCGCCAGAGATAAGGTTGCCGGAGAAATCTTGCGGGGCCTCGGCATCTGCGCGGGAATCCAGCACTGAGGCAACATCAATGCCGTTTGCAGCCAGATGCTCAGCTGTTTGATAGCCCGATGAGTTGTTTGTGAACACAACCCCTGTACGCCCCGGGGCAACCCCAAAGCGGTTCGCATAGGTGCTGGCGGCGGTAGCTTGCATCACGCCAGGCCGGTCGTTCCCACCAAACACAAGCGGGCGCTCTTCAGCGCCGGTTGCCAGAACCGCCCGCATTGCGATGATGCGCCAATAACGCTCCACAGGTTCGTGGGCAGACGGCACTGCAACATGCTTGTTCACCCGCTCGACGGCCCCGAAAATGTTACCGTCATACCAGCCGAATGCGGTGGTGCGGGCCATGATGGTTACATCCGGGTTGGCTTCCAGTTCGCCGATGATACCGGCAGCCCACTCAACACCCGGCTTGCCAGCAATCTCATGGGTTTCATGTAAAAGCGCACCGCCGGGGCGGGCATCTTCATCAACCAAAATCACCCGCACACCGGCGCGCGCTGCAGCATGTGCCGCCATGAGCCCTGAAGGCCCGGCGCCAATGACGAGCACATCACAATGTGCATAGGCTTTTTCATACCTGTCCGGGTCTGGTTCATAAGTAGCTGATCCAAGACCGGCGGCGCGGCGGATGAGCGGTTCGTAGATTTTTTCCCAGAACGCTTTCGGCCACATGAATGTCTTGTAGTAGAACCCGGCGACAAAGATGGATGAGGCAAGCGAGTTCACCGCGCCCACATCGAAATCAAGCGATGGCCAGCGGTTCTGGCTGCGGGCAACCAACCCTTCATAAAGCTCCACCGTTGTGGCGCGGGTGTTGGCCTGCTTGCGCCCGCCTTCGCCCACTTCCATCAACGCATTGGGCTCAGAAGATGAGGCGGTAACAGGCCCACGCGGGCGGTGATACTTGAAGCTGCGGCCCATTATCATCTGGCCGTTGGCCATCAGGGCCGAGGCAAGGGTGTCGCCCTGCAATCCCTGAAACGGTTTGCCGTCGAATGTGAAATTGAGGGGCGCATCACGGTCGACAAGGCCGCCGGAGGGCAAACGGAAGCTCGTCAAGACTTGCGCCCCCTTAATTTTGCCGTCGGCTTTTTCTTCGCTTTCGCTTTTCTTTCGGACGCCAGTGAGACAGCATAGACTTCATGGGTTGCCGTGTTGCGCTCAACAATGAGCCAGGAACGGCAACCGCCCCCATGATGCCAATATTCTGACAATCGCCCGCGCGGATTATCGCGCTCATAAACATAGGCGAACCATTCATCCATTGAACCGGGATCATTGCTTTCAGGCCGCTTCAGATTGGCATCACCAAGCATGGTGAACTCTTCCAATGGCCGCTCGCCGCACAGAGGGCATTTGATAATCACTCTGAACCCTCCTAATGCAAGTTGGGCGTTGCGCCCATACCTTTTTCATCAATCATGTCGCCGGTGCGGAACCGGTCGAGCCGGTAGGCGGCGTTCAATTCATGGGGCTCGTCCTTGGCGATGGTGTGGGCAAAGCACCAGCCAGAGGCAGGCGTTGCCTTGAAGCCGCCATAGCACCATCCGCAATTGAGATAGAGCCCTTCAATATGGGTCTTGTCGATGATCGGCGAACCATCCATGGACATGTCCATAATGCCGCCCCATGAGCGCAGAGCGCGCACCCGCGATACGCCGGGGATCATGGCCACACCGGCCTCAATCACATGCTCCACCATCGGCATATTGCCCCTACGGGCATATGAGTTGTAGCCGTCAATATCACCGCCGAAAACCAGCCCGCCCTTATCGGACTGGGACACATAAAAGTGGCCTGCGCCAAATGTGATGACACCGGGGATATAGGGCTTGAGCCCTTCGGATACGAAAGCCTGCAGCACATGGCTTTCAATGGGAAGGCGCATGCCCACCATTGCGGCAATTTCCGAGGAATTGCCAGCGGCCGCCAAACCGACCTTTCTTGCCCCAATGTAACCGCGGGAGGTTTCAACCCCCTTCACCTTGCCGCCTTCAACGCGGATGCCTTTAACCTCGCAGTTCTGAATAACATCGACACCGCGGCTGTCCGCCCCGCGGGCATAGCCCCAGGCCACCCCGTCATGGCGCACCGTGCCGCCGCGCGGTTGCAAAAGCCCACCCTGAATGGGGAAGCGGGCATTGTCGGAATCAAGAAACGGCGCCATGTCGCGCACCTGTTCGCGGTCGAGTAGTTCTGCGTCCACACCGTGAATGCGCATGGCATTGCCGCGCCGGGCAAATGCATCGCGCTGCGGGTCGGAATGAAAAAGGTTCAACACCCCGCGCTGGGAAACCATGGCGTTAAAATTGAAATCCTGCTCAAGACCCTCCCAAAGTTTCATGGACCATTCATAGAAAGGTTCGTTGCCGGGAAGCATGTAGTTCGACCGGATGATGGTTGTGTTGCGTCCCACGTTGCCGGAGCCAAGCCAGCTCTTTTCCACTACCGCCACATTGGTGAGCCCATGCACTTTGGCAAGATAGTAAGCGGTTGCCAAGCCGTGGCCACCGCCTCCGACGATCACAACATCATACTCTTTCTTTGGGTCCGGCTCGCGCCAGGCAGGCGCCCAGTTCTTGTGGCCGGAAAGGGAATTCCGCAAAAGGGAGAAGATGGAGTACTTCATCGCGCTGGCCTGCATTGTCAGGGCCTGCTTGACCCGATTGCATTTATATTGCCGTTAATCTTGCGGGATTGCACGCACGTGTCTTTTCTGTTTGAGCCGTTTATGTGCATAATTGAGCCATGGAAGAGCTCTCACCTGCAGCACCGCAAACAATCGGCTTCCTTCTGGTTCCAGGATTTGCGCTTATGTCTTACGCCTCGGCGGTGGAACCATTGCGGGCGGCGAACCTGTTTGCCGGACGCGAGCTCTACCGTTGGGTGCATATCAGCCCTGAACCCGAAAGCGTAGCCGCCTCTTGCGGGGCCAACGTGCCGTGCGCGGCCAAAGTGGGGGATGAGGTTTTCCCTGATATGGTTCTGGTGTGTGCGGGCGGCAACCCGGCAGCGTTCGATCATGGGCCCACATTTGCCTGGCTGCGCCGGCTCGCCCAACGCGGCGTTGCCATTGGCGGGGTGTCGGGCGGGCCGTTCATTCTTGCCAAGGCAGGGCTCATGGGCGGCCACCACATGACTATCCACTGGGAGCACGCGCCGGCCCTGGCGGAGAGCTTTCCAGACCTTTTGCTCACCCGTTCCCTGTACATTATTGACCGCAAGCGGCTTACCTGCGCAGGCGGAGTGGCTCCACTTGATATGATGCACGCCCTTATTGCCGAGCGCCATGGGGCAGAACTTGCAACCCAGGTTTCCGACTGGTACCTGCACACTCAAATCCGCCCGCCCGGCGGCCCGCAACGCGCTTCCATGACGGAACGCTATGGAGTGCACAGGGCAGAACTCATCGCTGCCCTTGAACTGATGGAAAACAATATTGCAGAACCACTATCGCGGCAGGTGGTGGCAGACAGGGTTGGCCTTTCCACCCGGCAGCTGAACCGGTTGTTTGCCAGCCAGTTGAACTTAAGCTTCTCGCGCCATTACCGAAGCATCAGGCTGGAACGGGCGCGCGAACTACTGGTTCATTCGACATTACGCCTGAGTGAGATTGCCCTGGCCTGCGGCTTTGCCAATGCCAGTCATTTCTCACGGGATTTCAAAGCAACGTTCGGGCACACGCCGGGCGAGGCCCGGCGCGCTTGAAAACGCTTTAGCAGTCGAGGGTGGCGTCCCGCTCCCACTGGGTCAGGTGGCGGCCAAAGGCGTTCCACTCATTGGTTTTGAGCTTGATGAAGGCATCGGAGAATTCCTTGCCCATGGCCTCGCGCAAAACCTTGTCTCTTTCAAAACACCGAATGGCGTCGCCAAGATTAAGCGGCAAGCGTTTTGCGCCGCGCACCTTGTGGCCCTCGGTGTACATGTCGATGTCGAGCCGTTTTCCAGGGTCAAGCTTGTTGTTGACCCCGTCCAGTCCGGCGGCAAGGGATGCGGCCATAAACAAATAAGGATTGGCCGCGCCGTCTGCCAGGCGCAATTCAAAACGCCCTTCGCCCGGAATGCGGATCATATGGGTGCGGTTGTTGCCGCCATAGGTAACAGCGTTCGGCGCCCATGTGGCGCCAGAGGATGTCGCCGGTGCATTTATGCGTTTGTAGGAATTGACCGCCGGGTTGGTTATGGCTGTCATGCCTTCGGCATGCTTCATAAGCCCGCCCAGGAAATGATAGCCAAGCTCGGAAATTCCAAGCTCGCCACTTGCATCATGGGACAAGCAGGTTTTGCCACCCTTGTCCCATACGGAAATGTGGGCATGGCAGCCATTGCCGGTGAGATGAACGAACGGCTTGGGCATGAACGTTGCCCGCAGCCCGTGCTTTTCGGCGATCGATTTCACCATGAATTTGAAGAAGGCGTGCCGATCGGCAGTGGTGAGAATATCGGAGTAATCCCAATTGATCTCGAACTGGCCGTTCGCATCTTCATGATCGTTTTGGTACGGCCCCCAGCCAAGCTCGATCATGGTTGAGCAGATTTCCGAGATCACATCATACCGGCGCATGACAGCCGATTGGTCATAACAGGGCTTTTCAGCAATATCTTGCGGGTCGGAAATATCGGTGCCGTCGGTGTTGATCAGATGAAATTCCGGCTCAACACCGGCCATCATCTTGATGTTCTGATCAGCGGCCCGCTTGATGAGCTTTTTCAAAACCACCCGCGGTGCCTGCTCAACATACTTTCCTTCCATCATCAAATCGCCCGCTACCCAGGCAACTTCCGGCTTCCATGGTAGCTGGATAACGGAATCCGCATCCGGCAGCGAAAGCATATCCGGGTGGGCAGGTGTCATATCGAGCCAGGCGGCAAAACCGGCAAACCCGGCACCTTCCTGTTGCATCTCGCCAATTGCCGGTGCGGGCACCAATTTTGCCCGCTGAGCACCGAACAAATCGGTGAAATTCACCAAGAAAAATTTTACCCCGTTTTCTTTTGCAAACTTTGCAAGATCAACTGCCATGACCCTGTTTCCTTCCCTTTATCCTCGCAACTTCGCTGCCTCTACATTGACGCATTTTGAATGCTGATCGCGTGTTCTTGAAGTTTAGAATACAGAATATTTCTTATAAGGCAATTATGTTTCCTGAAATTACAACGCACCCAAAGAACTACTCGCCATCCGATGGCGTCACGATCACCGACAAATAGACAGCGGGCAGCTCATCAAGCCGTTCGGGCCCGTGAATGGCCTCCGCATCAAAAAACAGGCTGTCGCCGGGTGTGAGGCGGAAAGTGTTGTCGCCATGGCGGTAAGTGACATCGCCCTGAAGCATGTAGATGAATTCATGGCCATCATGCTGAAACGCCGGGAATGATTCCGCCTCCCTTTCCAGAGTAATCAAGTAGGGCTCAATACGCACCGCAGAGCGCAGGGAGTGGCCCAGCAACTGATAGATGTGCCCTGCACGGGTGCCACGCCTGTCAATGGTGAGGCCTTCACCTGCTTTAACGTATGTTGCGTCATGCTTTTTATCGAAGGTTTGAAAAAAGCTTGCGATGGGCGTGTTCAGCGCGTTCGCCAATGCCTCAAGGGTGGCGAGTGAGGCGGATGTCTGGCCGTTTTCTATCTTCGAAACCATGCTTGAGGAGAGGCTGGAGACCCGCGCCAGATCCCCCAGTGTCATATCGTGCGCCCGGCGCAGCTTTTTAACCTGAAGGCCAATGGAGGCTTCCAGTGTGCGCGGGCCTGAAAGTGTATTCGTTGTCATTCCGCCACTATAACCGGCAATCTATGCGCGGCAACACAACATTTCAGTTACCGGTTTAGACTTTATTCACCATAACTCTGATTTTTCGAGCACTTGCAGCTTTTGCAATTTGCGCATGCCGTTTTGCGGTTTCGATAAACCGATCGTTCACAACTGTCTGCTAGCCTGAGGTTAGAGTTAGCAAATTATTGCTGACCCGTTTCAAGTCAGTGCATCGTTAGTCAGTATGAATCAAGTCGCGCCGCAAATTGAATCAGCAGATCCGCTCGAAGATCAGCAATTGTCTGGAGGCAACCGGAATCTCCGGTTTCCTCCGAACGTGAAACCACTTGTTCTGGTTGTCGACGACAATCTCACCTACCGGCTCGTTCTGTGCGCCCTTCTCCAGCAGATGGGCGCGGAAACCATGCAGGCTGTCAGCGGTGATGATGCAATCACCAAGGCGGGCAAACACCAGTTCGACGTCATTTTAATGGATATCGGCCTTCCCGATATGGACGGGTTCCAGGCTGCAACGCGTATTCAAACAGCGTCCGCTGAAGCTGTGCCCATCATTGCCTGCACTGCCTATGACGGATTTGAAGAGCGCGAAGCTGCCTCAAACGCCTGCCTGCATGGCTTCATCACCAAACCGGCAGGCCGCCGCAACGTGTTCATGGCCATTCTCGAATGCATGTCATCGAAAAAAACATCGGTGAAACAGACAGACTTCACACCGGCAGACGGCCCGGAAAAAGAGCAGGGAGAACCGGTGCTGGACAGAGGCAGCCTTGAGGCCATGCTCGGTGATCTCGACCCAGATATTCAGTCACTCATTTTAGCCAGTGTTCCGCACGATACCAATGCTGCACTGGCAATGATCAGCGCCGGCGCGCTTGATGGCAATCTCAACAAATTGGAAGTTGCCTCGCATCAGCTCAAGGGTCTGGCCCGCACGTTCGGTGCGCGGCGGTTGGCTGTGATTGTCGACGAACTCCACAAACTTGCGCGCGAAGGTGTGCGTGATGAAGCCCTGGCATGTATCCCGGCAGTGCAATCGGGAGCCCGTGAAATGCTTGATGCGCTGGCGGAAAAACCAACTGCCTGACAGGTGATCAGAAAGGGGTATCCAGCTCGTGAAAATCCTTGTCGTGGAAGATACGCCTTCGGTTGCAAAGCTCTATGCTGAGTATCTCAGCCGCGCCGGGCATGACACATCACATGCCGCTTGCACCCGGCAGGCCCACGACTTGCTGGCAGCCTCCAAGTTTGATGTCCATCTGATTGATTTGTGCCTGCCAGATGGCAGCGGTGCAGAACTGATTGCCGAAATTTCCGGAAGGGGCGGAACCGCCGTTGCAGTAACCGCCGATGCATCCATTTCCACCGCCGTAGAAGCGGTGCGCCGCGGTGCCCATGACTGCCTTGTTAAACCGGTTTCATCGTCACGCCTCATTGATTCTCTTGAAAGCGCCGGCAAAGCCGAAGAGGCCTCACCGCTGCCCTGTTCACCTGCGCAAGGGGAAAACTGCAAATCCGAAAACGGCTTCGTAGGCACGTCCCATGTGATGCAAGCCATCTATGAAACCGTTGAGCAGGTTGCCCCGTCAAAAGCCGGCGTTTTTATTACCGGTGAAAGCGGCACCGGCAAGGAAGTATGCGCCGAGGCTATCCACAACGCATCACCGCGCGCAAATGAACCGTTTGTTGCACTAAACTGCAGTGCAATTCCGCGGGACTTAATGGAATCGGAAATATTCGGCCACCTGAAAGGCTCGTTCACCGGCGCCATCGCCGACCGTCAAGGGGCCGCCTCGCAAGCCCATGGCGGCACGCTGTTTCTTGATGAGATTTGCGAGCTCGATTTTGAACTGCAATCAAAACTCTTACGGTTTCTGCAGACTGGCGTCATTCAGCCGGTAGGTTCAGCGCGCATTGAAAAAGTCGATGTGCGCGTTATTTGCGCCACTAACAAATCGCCTGAAAAGGAAGTGCGTGAAGGCCGCTTCAGGCAGGATCTTTACTACCGGCTGCACGTCATTCCAATTCACATGCCGCCGCTGAACGCGCGCGGCGAGGATATTATGCAGCTGGCAAATCACTTCCTGGAGCTTTACTCCCGGGAGGAGAACAAACGCTTCAAACGTTTCTCCGAAACTGCAAAGGCCGCGCTGGAAGGGTTTGGCTGGCCTGGCAATGTGCGCGAGTTGCAGAATGTCATCCGGCAAGCCGCCGTTCTGTATGATGGCGCCGAAGTGAGCCTCGACATGCTGCCCGTCCGCATCCATGCACCGGCTGTCGGCTTGAACTGGCAGGGGGCAAAGTTTGTTCTTCCCGCGGCTGGCATGCAGGGCGAGGCGCTTTGGAAAATTGAACGCGCAGCAATTACCAGCACCATTGCTTCATGCGGCGGTTCAATTCCAAAGGCAGCAAAAATTCTGGGCATCAGCCCATCAACAATTTACCGCAAGCGGGAAAGCTGGCCGAAAATGGAAGCTCGAACCGCCTAGAGCCAAGACCTTGGTTTTTCTGCTAACCCGCATCTGCCACCAGAGCGGCAACCTCAATGCCGGCGACCGCGCACGTTTCATCATTGTCAGATGTGTCGCCGGTAACGCCAACCGCACCGACAATCTCGCCGCGCTTGTTGCGGGCCAGAACGCCACCTGCAACCGGCACGACACCATCTGAGATTGCGTTGAGACCGGAACCGAAATGCGGCCGGTCGATGAACATTTTCTCAAGGGTTGCCGAGCCCACACCCATGGCCAATGCGCCATAGGCTTTGCCATGGGCGATTTGCGGCCGCAAAATCGATGATCCGTCAGAACGCTGCATGGCCTTCATGTGGCCGCCCGCGTCCAGCACCACCACTGTCATGGGCTTCAGGCCAAGTTCTTCGGCTTTTTTCATGGCCACACGGATGATCTTGTTAGCTTTGGAAAGCGATAGCGACATGGAATGCGTCTCCGGTCGTTCTGGTTGGATGTTTCAGGTTGCGCTCAACGCTCGCGCCAGGATGCTTGACGCGGGGGTTTAGTCGACTAGGGTCAAGATAGTCAAAAGTGTGATGATGGAATACCAAAAAATCTGAGATACCGAGACCCCCAAATATGCGAAATTTTGAACTTCCAGGTCGCTCTACAGCCCGCGCCATGAACGCTTTGGCGGCCACGTCTTCACCGCTAGCAACGCTCGCAGCTCTCGATATTTTGCGCCAAGGCGGCACCGCCGCTGACGCAGCGGTTTGTGCTTCTGCTCTCATGTGCGTAACCGAACCGCATATGACCGGCATTGGCGGCGATTGTTTTTGCATTGTCGGCCAGGAAGACGGTTCCGTGGAAGGGCTCAACGCATCTGGGCGCTCAAGCGTGCGCGCGACGGAGGAATGGCTTGCCGGGGCCAACCTATCCAGCATTGAATCATCAAGCGTTCATTCGGTTACTGTGCCGGGTGCAGTTGACGGCTGGCAAGTACTGCTTGAGCGCTACGGAAAAATGGACCTAAGCGCTCTGTTGCAACCAGCAATAAAAGCTGCAGAAGAAGGGGTTGCGATCACACCCCGCGTTGCCCATGACTGGGCGCTGCTGACCGGCAAACTTTCAGCAGATGAAGGCGGGCGGGCCCATTATCTCGTTGGTGGCAAAGCGCCCGTTGCAGGCGAGCGCCATGCCGTTCCGGCCCTGGCGCGCTCAATGCGCCTTATTGCCGAGGGCGGACGCGATGCATTTTACACCGGCGAAATTGCCGAAGATATTACCTCGGTTGTGGCGGGACATGGCGGTCTTTTGACCGTTGATGATTTCGCAGCAACATCGGCTGATTGGGTGGAGCCCATATCAACCAGCTGGATGGGCAGTGACATTCTCGAAATTCCGCCGAATGGAACCGGCCTTACCGCACTTATCGCGCTCAATATCCTAAAGAACTTTGATTTATCGGCTTTCCCTGCCGACAGCGTGGAGCGCATTCACCTTCAAACAGAAGCCATGCGCCTTGCGTTCGTTGCACGTAACCGGCACATCGCCGACCCTGAGTTTTCAGACATTCCGATTGACGAACTATTGTCCGAGGAGTTTGCGCATCAAGTTGCAGCAGAGATATCGCTGGAGCGCGCCATACCCGAACCTGAAAATGCTGTCCCTCAGCCAGGCTCCGATACTGTCTATCTTACGGTGGTCGATGAGAACCGCATGGCGGTTTCATTCATCAATTCGATTTTCGATTCATTCGGCTCAGGAATTGTGACGCCGCGAACCGGCATAATCTTGCAGAGCAGGGGGCATGGGTTTGTCACCCAGCCGGGCCATCCCAACTGCATCGGTCCATCCAAGCGCCCGCTGCACACAATCATTCCGTCGATGATGATGCAAAACGGCAAGGTGACAATGCCGTTCGGGGTAATGGGCGGGCCCTACCAGCCCATGGGCCATGTCCAGGTTGTGGTGAACATGTATGTTTATGGAATGGACATCCAGGAAGCGCTCGATTTCCCGCGGTTTTACCCCGAACAAGGCATTTTGAGTTTGGAATCTGGCATTCCGAACCATGTTATGGCGGCCCTTGCGGAAAAAGGACACAAGGTTGCACGCACCGAAGCACCTCTTGGTGGCGGCCAGGGCATTGTCATTGACCACGCGAATGGCTCGCTGTGTGGCGGTTCTGATCCGAGAAAAGATGGCTGCGCGCTTGGCTACTAAACAGAGCAAGTTTCGTTCATATTGAACCATTCTGACGGAACGATTTTGTGACAAGACCAAGTGAAGACGCGAAGGGAATATCTGGATATTCGCGAGCGGCTTTGTGCCTGTTTTGGCGCAAAAGCGCCCGTCCCTCCGGGTTTCCGGTTGGCGGGCGCCCAGAGCCAAACCGGCTTTCAGCGATACCGGCATCTACTGAAACCCGTTTCAACTCTGGATCGTCTCGCGAGCCGCGAAACAGAATTGATTCAATATGAGCGAAATTTGCTCTACCGCTCGACGTTGCATGTTTTCCGTTTGTTTACACATTCCAGCTTAACTTACTGGTGGGGTTGAAAAAGTAGGGCTGGGATAAAGTGGCTGAGATCGATAACGAGGCTGCGGGCGACAACCCGTCCGCGCCGCCGGGTGAGCTAGGCGAAGCAGCTATTAACGCCGGAACACCGGGAGAAGATGAAACAGCGGAAACTGCACCAGGGGCTTTTTTCAGCCCGAAATCGGCGCAGGCCCTTGATACGCTTGCGCGCATTTCCAAGGAAAATGCCTTGGAGCAGATCCGCGACGCGGTGTTTGTTGCTGAATATGTCACCTATATCTGGACTGTTGAAGATGACGAGCTTCACTGGTCGGAAAACCTTGCAGAAGTTCTGAACGGCATTGATCTTGAGTCCGCCAAGACGGGACGTGGCTTTGCCAGCCTTCTTGACCGGGACAACACAGTTACGCGGTTCGATACGGTTGTTGGATCAAAAGAAATCGATGCGGGCGATGGTGTCTCATACTGCATTGAATATAAGGTTTGGCCAGCCGGGCCGGGTCAAGGTCAACCATTTTGGGTGGAAGATACAGGACGCTGGTATGCAGGCAATGCCGGCAAACCGGCCTATGCCATGGGCGCCATGCGCATTATTGATGCGCGCCGCAGCCGGGATGAAAAGCTTAACTATCTCAGCCAGTGCGATCCGCTAACCGGTTTTATGAACCGCGGCAAGCTGACAATGGAACTGGACGATGTCATCAAAGCCGCCGACCGTTCCGGTGAATCAGTGGGCTTTGTGCTTGCAGCCATTGATAATCTCGACGTGGTCAACGATGCCTACGGGTTCGAGATTGCCGACCACGTTATCAGCGCGGTGGGCAAGCGTCTCAACTCGGCAATGCGCGGCGATGATAATATTGGCCGCTACGCCGGCAACAAGTTTGGAATGATCCTGCGCCAATGCAGCGAGTATGACATGTCGATTGCCGCAGAGCGTTTTTTGGATGTGGTGCGTGGTGCGGTGATTAAATCGGACAAGGGCCCCGTCTGGGCAACAATTTCACTGGGCGGCTGCCTATTACCAAAATATGCCGGCACCGTTCAGGAAGCCATGGTGCGGGCAGAAGAAGCCCTTGCTGATGCCAAAAAGCGCCCGACCGACTGTTTCGTTGGCTACAAACCGTCCAAGCGCCGCGCATCGGTGCGAGAACGCAACGTGACCTGCGCCTCAGAAATCGTCAGCGCCCTTAAAGAAAACAGGTTTATTCTGGCGTTTCAGCCAATCGTAGACGCCAACACCCGCAAGGCACGCTTGCATGAAGGACTGTTGCGTCTTCTTGATGAAAATGATGCAGCCATTTCCGCCGGCCATCTCTTGCCGGTCGCCGAAAAACTCGGGCTGATCCGCCTTATTGACAGGCGGGTGTTGGAGATGGGCGTAAGCACCCTTGAGAAGAACCCCGAACTGCAGCTTTCGCTGAACATTTCAGGCATTACCGCAACCGATGCCCGCTGGTTTGAGCAAATCGTCGATTACATTGCCGAACATCAAGATGTTTGCGAAAGGCTGACACTGGAAATCACCGAAACGGTAGCGCTGTTTGATCTGGAAGAAATTGTCCGGTTTATTGCCCGCTTGCGCGAACTTGGGTGCAAGGTCGCAATCGATGATTTTGGCGCCGGTTACACCTCGTTCCGGAACCTGCAGCTTCTGAACGTGGACATGGTGAAGCTTGATGGCTCGTTTTGCGAAAACCTGAGCGAAAGCCCGGACAATCAGTACTTCGTACGCACTCTTGTCGATATGGCGAACCGGTTCGATTTGGATGTTGTTGCAGAATGGGTGCAAAGCGAAGAGGATGCCGCCCTTCTGCAAGGATGGGGTGTTGGCCTGTTGCAGGGCAATTTCTTTGGCGAGGCAACTCACACACCCGAATGGGGCGGTATGGGCAAGCCTGAACCTTCCGGCGGCCACAGGATTGATCCCTTAAGTTCCGAAATAGGCGCTGATGATGCTGGCGGCGGCGTGAAGGTTATGAACGCATCTGATGGCACCAGACCCGAAGAAACTGCGAATTCGCCCGAAAAGCCAGAAAAACACCGCTCCCTTACCGCTGATTTGCTGCTTGCACCGTTCCGTAAACCGGAAAAGAAACAGGCCAAAGAATCCAGCGTAAAAACGGGGCCAGAACAAGCAGAAGAGCAGCCGGCACCGGAAGCGAAACCGCTTGATCTGGACAGCCTTTCTGAAATTCCAGAAGATGCCCCGGAATCCCTGTTCATCAGTACAAGACGGCGTCAGATCCCGGGAAAAGATGGCGATGAGCCCGCTTTGCCTGAACGGCCCGAATTGCCTGAAGAGCCCAGCACCAGCGAAACTGAATTGACTGAAGAGCCCAGCACCAGCGAAACCGACCCGGCTGAAGAAGCAACTGCTTCACCTACAACCGGGGAACTTTCAGAAGATAAACAGGAACTGTTCGAAAAACTGACGCGGGCATTCGGCTCGGCAGGTTCGCTTGATCCGGCAAAAACTGATTTCACGTAATCTTACTTCTCATCGCCGGCCAGAGCGTTGATTTGCGCTTGCATTGCGGAGAGCTGATCGCGTAGCGCTTTCAATTCATCATTGTTCTCAGATGCCGGCGCCGGCTTGGCAGTTTCTTTGGCTGCAGCTTCGCTTTGGCCCTGTGCTGCAAACGGATTGAACATTTGCAGCGATTTTTGGAACATTGCCATGTTCTGGCGGGTTTGTTCTTCCATTGCCTTGAACGGTGTAGCGCCGAGGGCATCAGCCATCTGATTTTGGAATTTTTCCTGTTCCCGGGTGAGGGATTCCATGGAGAATTCGAGATAGCTCGGCACCAACGCCTGCATGCTGTCACCATAAAAACGAATGAGTTGGCGCAGGAAGTTGATGGGCAAAAGGTTTTGGCCTTTGCTTTCTTCCTCAAAAATTATCTGAGTGAGAACGGAGCGGGTAATGTCTTCACCGGTTTTCGCATCTTTGACCACGAAATCCGTGCCGTCCTTTACCATTTCGGCCAAGTCTTCAAGGGTCACATAGGTACTGGCGTCTGTATTGTAGAGGCGGCGGTTGGCATACTTCTTAATGGTAATTAAGCCGTCACTGTCATTCGACTTTGTCAAAACTCTTTACCTCTCCCGAATTTTGTGCAATGCAACATAAAAATCCATGTCACAAAGAGCCTTTTAGTATTTGTGCACCTGCGAGATGGATTTCGCAAGAGCAAATTATTGTCACAAACCCGTAACGGGAGGCCGGGTAGTCAGTTAGACCAATTGCGTACACCACGTTGCCCTGCAACATTGCATCCAAGATTTTCGCCGGCGCCGAACCGGCCAAAACCCCACCGGACAGGAGGTATGTATGTCAAACCCCAATGATATCGTGATTGTCGCGGCCGGCCGCACGCCCGTCGGTTCCTTCAATGGTGCTTTTTCCAGTGTGCCCGCTCATGAACTCGGTTCGACCGTGGTCGCCGGAGTGCTGGAGCGCGCCGGTGTTGACGGCAAAGACGTCGACGAAGTAATCCTCGGCCAGGTACTGACCGCAGGCCAGGGCCAGAACCCGGCCCGCCAGGCATCGATAAATGCCGGCCTACCGATTGAAACCACCGCATGGAACCTCAACCAGGTTTGTGGTTCAGGCCTGCGCGCCGTGGCTCTGGGCATGCAGCAAATCGCCAATGGCGACGCCGATATCATTGTTGCCGGTGGCCAGGAAAACATGTCCATGTCGCCCCATGCAGCCCATCTGCGCGACGGGCACAAAATGGGCGATTACAAAATGGTCGATACGATGATCAAGGACGGCCTGTGGGATGCGTTCAACGGTTACCACATGGGCACAACCGCTGAGAACGTTGCCAACAAGTTCCAGATCACCCGTGAAATGCAGGATGAGTTTGCGGTTGCCTCCCAGAACAAGGCTGAGGCCGCGCAGAAGGCCGGCAAGTTCAAGGATGAAATTATCCCCGTCACAGTAAAACACCGTAAGGGTGATGTGGTTGTGGAGGATGATGAGTATATCCGCCACGGTGCCAACATTGAAGGCATGACCAAATTACGCCCGGCCTTTGTAAAGGATGGCTCCGTGACCGCGGCGAACGCTTCCGGCATTAATGACGGCGCTGCTGCGGTTGTTCTTATGAGCTCGGCGGAAGCAGAAAAGCGCGGCTTGAAGCCTATGGCCCGCATCGCTTCCTGGTCAACATCAGGCGTGGACCCGGAAATCATGGGGACCGGCCCAATTCCTGCCTCGCGTAAAGCGCTTGAAAAGGCCGGCTGGAACATTGATGAGCTTGACCTTGTTGAGGCCAACGAAGCCTTTGCCGCCCAGGCCTGTGCGGTGAACAAGGATCTTGGCTGGGATACGGACAAAGTGAATGTTAATGGCGGTGCAATTGCCATTGGCCACCCGATCGGCGCTTCTGGCTGCCGGGTGCTGGTCACTTTGCTCCATGAAATGGAAAAACGCGATGCCAAGAAGGGCCTGGCTACCTTGTGCATCGGCGGCGGCATGGGCGTTGCCCTTACCGTAGAACGCGACTGAATTCAAAAAAGGGGAAGGAAAATGGCAAGAGTAGCTCTTGTAACTGGCGGCACGCGCGGCATTGGCGCGGCCATTTCCGTTGCACTGAAAGAGGCTGGATACACCGTTGCGGCAAGCTATGCAGGCAATGATGAAAAAGCGAATGCGTTCAAGGATGAGACCGGCATTCCCGTTTACAAATGGGATGTGTCCGACACGGAGGCATCCGCTGCCGGAATCGCCCAGGTAGAAAGCGATAATGGCGCCATCGAAGTGCTGGTGAACAATGCAGGCATCACCCGCGATGGCATGTTCCATCGTATGAGTGCAGAACAGTGGAATGCGGTTGTGAACACCAATCTCAATTCATTGTTCAACATGTGCCGCCCGGTTATCGAGAGCATGCGTGAGGCAGGTTTTGGGCGTATCATCAATATTTCCTCGATTAACGGCCAAAAGGGCCAGATGGGTCAGACAAACTATTCCGCTGCAAAGGCCGGTGAGCTTGGCTTCACAAAGGGCCTTGCCCAGGAAAATGCCCGCAAGGGCATCACGGTGAACGCTATTTGCCCGGGCTATATCGGCACGGAAATGGTGCGGGCGGTGCCGCAGGATGTACTCGACAATGTTATCCTGCCGCAAATTCCGGTTGGCCGCCTTGGCGAGCCGGAAGAAATTGCCCGCTGCGTGGTGTTCCTGGCTTCAGACGATGCAGGATTTATCACCGGCTCTACCCTGAGCGCCAATGGCGGACAGTTTATGGTTTAGGTGTTGTACCTGGTTCGGTTATAACCCCCCGGTTGCCAAATCCGCAGCCGGGGGGGTTTTTCCATGAGCAAGAGCAAAGCGACGGCCATTGGGTTCGCTGCAATTCTGCTCTGGGCGCTGCTTGCACTGTTCACAGCCGCAAGCGGCAAAGTGCCCCCATTCCAGCTCGCGGCTATGGCCTTTACCATTGGCACGCTTATTGGCGTTGTAGGCCTTTCCAGGAGACTTGATGGGCTCAAAATACTCCGCCAGCCTTGGCAGGTCTGGCTCCTCGGCATTGCCGGCCTGTTCGGCTATCACTTTTTCTATTTCACCGCCCTGCGCAATGCCCCGCCGGTAGAGGCGGGCCTGATCGCCTATTTGTGGCCGCTGTTGATTGTGTTCTTCTCTGCGCTTTTGCCGGAGGAAAAACTCGGTTGGCATCATATTGCCGGAGCGGTTCTGGGCCTGGCCGGCGCCGGTTTGATTGTTACCTGCGGCAAGGGTCTTGAACTGCGAGCTGAGTTTTCGTTCGGCTATGCCATGGCGCTTGTTTGCGCTGTTATCTGGTCTTCATATTCGGTGCTATCGCGGCGCTTCCAAAACGTGCCCAGCGATGTGGTAACGGGATTTTGCGCCGGCACCGCCATTCTCGCGTTCTTTTGCCATCTCTTGCTTGAGCAGACCGTGTGGCCGGAAAACGCCATGCAATGGCTGGCTGTTCTGGGGCTTGGTTTAGGGCCGGTGGGCCTTGCCTTTTATGTCTGGGACTATGGGGTAAAGCATGGCGACATACAGGTGCTTGGGGCGGCGAGCTATGCAGCGCCCCTGCTGTCGACGCTGGTGCTCATTGGCACCGGCTTTGCGTCGTTCACGTGGGTGATAGCGATTGCCTGCCTGCTCATCACCGGCGGTGCGGTGCTGGCCGCAAAAGACATGCTTATTCAACGCTGACCAGGCGCCCAGCCAGGCGGGGCCATTTCAAAGCCCTCAAACTCAAAACCCGGCGACACGGTGCACCCTACAAGCGTCCATGCCCCAAGGCTTGCCGCACTTTGCCAGGCATGGGGAGGAATGATGACTTGCGGGCGCGCGCCGGTTTCAAGCGCAGGTCCCAGTGACTTTTCCGATATGTCGCCCTCGCCATCACTTATGAAAAGCTGCATCGGGGCGCCTGCATACCAGTGCCAAATTTCAGCGGCATCAACCTTGTGCCAGGCCGATTTTTCCCCCTTTGCCAGAAGGAAATAAATCGCCGTACCCGCGGCGCGTTCCCCTTCTCCGGCATCAGCGCGCCATGTTTCACGGAAGTGACCGCCTTCGGGATGCGGCTCAAGTTGCAAGAGCTCAATAATTTCCGCAGCGCTCATGCCTTTTTCAGCCATCAGAAATTATCCTTGGCAACCCGTAGATCGCCGAACTTTGCAGCGCTGCCTGCGCGCAGAAACGGATTGGTCAGCAACTCTTCTCCGATGGTTGTTGGCACGGTCGGAGTGCCGGCGGCGCGCATGGTATCAATATCAGCCGCCCGTTTGCGCAAATCCTGGTTGTCCGGGTCTGCATGAAGGGCAAAACTGGCATTCGATTGGGTATACTCATGGCCGCAATAGACAATTGTCTCAGGAGGCAGGTGGGCAAGCTTTTCCAATGAGGCCCACATCTGCTCCATAGTGCCTTCAAAAACCCGCCCGCAGCCAAGGGGAAACAACGTGTCGCCTGCAAAGGCCACGCCATCTGCGCCAAAATGATAGGTGATATGGCCAAGAGTGTGGCCCGGGGTGCCGATGATATTCGCCACGTGACCGCCAAAATCGTATGTGTCGCCATCGCCAACGGCCACATCAAGACCGGGTATTTTCACCGCCTCATCGCGCGGGCCGACAATGGTGCAGCCAGTGGCCGCCTTAAGCGGCGCATTGGCGCCTGTATGATCGTGATGATGGTGGGTATTCAGAATATGGGTCAGCGTCCAGCCGGTTTCGCCCAAAGCTTTTTCAATGGCGCCTTGTTCAGGGGCATCAATTGAGGCGGTTACGTTCGCATCGCCATCGTGTAACAACACGCCATAATTATCCGACAAGCACGGAAACTGAAAAATCTCAAAGCGCGACATGCATTCTTCCTCTTGATTTTGATAATGGAGTAACCGCATGGGACAACCATGCTGGCCCTGATTTTGTCCATAGGCTACTCTCAAATGAGTAGCGGAACAATCGAATGCACACTATGAGCGTTGTGAATGGATGTTGTCGATTTAAAGCAGTTTTACGCAAGCCCCCTGGGCCATGTGGCGCGGCGCATGATTGCCCACCGCATTCTTGCCCATATGCAGCCGTCCAGCGGCATCTCTGTGCTGGGGGTAGGTTACGCCACGCCCTATCTTGAGGCCTGGCGCGAAAGGGCAGAGCGTGTCATTGCTTTTATGCCTGGCTGGCAGGGGGTTGCCCATTGGCCCGAAAAAGGGCCAAACGCTGCTGCCCTGGCAGATGAAACAGAATTGCCTCTTGCAGACAGCTCCGTTGAACTGGCTCTCGTTGTTCACGGCCTGGAGCTGACTGAGCACCGGCGTTTGATGCTGCGCGAATTATGGCGCGTGCTGACACCTGAAGGGCGCTGCCTTTTCGTGGTGCCGAACCGGCGGGGCATGTGGGCGCGGGCCGATTCAACTCCGTTCGGCCATGGCCGCCCGTTTTCGCGGCCCCAGCTAACCCAACTTCTCAAAGATGCAATGTTCACGCCCGTTGGCTGGGCAAATGCGCTTTACATGCCGCCGGTCAAAAGGCGCTTCGTCATGCGTTCGGCGCCTGCTTGGGAGCGTATGGGACTTGGCATTGGCGCCGGCGTGCCGGGCGTGATTATTGTCGATGCGCAAAAGCAGGTGTTCGCCGCCGTGCGCGGCAAACCGCAAAAGCGCCTGGCGCCGGCATTTGAACCGGTGCCTCTCCAGCGCTCGGTCAAATAGGCACAAGAGCAAAAGAGGCCCTTTCAGGCGTCAATCTTTCCTTTGATTTTCGGCCATCCTTGCGTCTATGTATAGCGCCCCGCCTTGGGCGGTGTATCAGGGCCCTGAGGAGAGTAAAAAATGGCAAACGCCACCGGACCAAATCCGCAACCCGGCATTGACGCGATAGCCGCCTATGTGCCTGGCCGCTCAAAAGCCCCCGGAGCGGGTAAAGTGTTCAAACTGTCATCCAACGAAACGCCGTTGGGCGCGAGCCCCCACGCAGCATCCGCATTCGCAGAAGTTGGCAAGCATTTGGAACTTTACCCGGACGGTGCGGCAACGAGGTTACGCGAATCCATTGGCGCCCACTACGGGCTCAACCCGGACCATATTGTGTGTGGAGCGGGTTCCGACGAACTCCTGTCGCTTCTGGCTCAGGCCTATCTCGGTCCTGGCGATGAAGCCATTTACTGCCGTCATGGTTTCCTAGTTTATGAAATTGTTATCCGCACCAACGGGGCAACCCCTGTTGTGGCGGATGAAACAGACCTCACCGCTGACGTGGACGCTATTTTGGCGTTGGTGACAGAACGCACCAAGATGGTGTTTCTGGCCAATCCGAACAACCCAACCGGAACCTATGTACCGTTTGATGAGGTAAAACGTTTGCATTCCGGCCTGCCGAACGATTGCGTTCTGGTACTCGATTCCGCCTATGCGGAATATGTCTCAAAGAACGACTATGAATCTGGCATTGAGCTTGTCGCCACCGCCAACAATGTGGTGATGACGCGCACGTTCTCGAAAATTTACGGCCTAGCCGCGTTGCGCCTTGGATGGGTTTATTGCACGACGGCAATTGCTGACACGCTCAACCGCATTCGCGGACCGTTCAATGTCAATGCGCCAGCAATTGCTGCCGGGGTTGCGGCCATTCTGGATGTAGAGTTTATCGACAAGGCCGTTGCCCATAATGATGTGTGGTTGCCCTGGCTTACACGTGAGCTGGAAGCGCTGGGCTTGAGCGTTGCCCCAAGTGTCGGCAATTTCATTCTGATTGAGTTTCCCGATAGTGAAACCCATAACGCTGCTGCAGCCGATGCCTATTTGCTGGAGCACGGCATCGTATTGCGCCAGGTTGGCAATTACGATTTGCCCCATTGCCTGCGCATGACAGTGGGCACGGAAGAAGCAAACCGGAAAACCGTTGCCGCATTGGCAGAGTTTCTCAAGGGCGGGTCGTGATGTCTGAACCCATGTTTTCAAAGGTAGCGTTGATTGGCTTGGGTCTCGTTGGTGGCTCTCTTGGGCTTGCCATGCGCAGGGCAAATCTCGCTGGCGCCATCACCGGCCATGCCCGCAGCGCCGAAACCCGGAAGACCGCCCTGGAACTTGGCCTTATCGACGACGTATATGAAACCACCGCTGAGGCAGTGGTTGATGCAGACCTGGTCATCGTCTGTGTACCGATCGGCGTCTGCGGTGCGGTGACGGCTGAGATTTCCGCCAGCCTGAAACCGGGCGCCATTTTGACCGATGTTGCCTCCACCAAGCGCTCGGTTGTGCGCGACATGCTTCCCCATGTGCCAGACGGAGTGCATTTCATTCCAGGTCACCCGGTTGCCGGTACGGAAAAATCGGGGCCCACTGCCGGTTACACGGAACTGTTTGATGAGCGCTGGTGCATTCTGACGCCGTTGCCGGGCAGCGATAGCGCCATGGTGGACAAGTTGGAGGATTTCTGGAAAGGCTGCGGATCGGTTGTTGAGCGCATGGATGTCGAGCATCACGACATGGTGCTTGCCATCACCAGCCATCTGCCCCACCTGATTGCCTATTCCATTGTGATGACCGCATCGCACCTTGAAGAGGTGACCGAATCCGAGGTCATCAAGTTCTCCGCCGGCGGCTTTCGTGACTTCACCCGCATCGCCGCCTCCGACCCCACAATGTGGCGCGACGTGTTCCTGAGCAACAAGGGCGCAGTGCTTGAGATGCTGGGCCGGTTCTCAGAAGACCTGGCAGCATTGCAAAAAGCCATCCGCCATCAGGATGGGGATATGCTTTTTGATCTGTTCACCCGCTCTCGCGATGTGCGCCGTGGGATTGTTGAAGCCGGCCAGGATACGGCGGAGCCGGACTTTGGCCGCCATCCGGTTGCGGAATGACGTGTCAAAACAATGGTGCGAACTCGCCGATTTTGAACGGGCCGAGATAGATTTTCGACTGCTTGATCACAAGCTCGGTGGAAACAGAGCCATTTGCCCCGCCGCCCGACAATAGCCGGAACATGTTCTTGGCAAGGGATGCCTCGCCTTTTGAGAGCTTGCCGACCGAGACAAGCCTGTCGAGCAGCTTATTGAGATTGACGATTTCCCCCTTCAGCTCACCGTCCAGCTTTCCTGCGCCATCAGCTTTCAGATTACCGGACATCGAGGCGCGCATGGGCGTTCGTGTCAAATCAAGCTGTTTGATATCGAGCACGCCACTATTTCTGGCCCAGCCGGAGACGATTTCGCCCAGAATATCGGGCCAGGGGTATGGAACGTCCGACACATTTGCAGAAAAGGCGAATGAATCAAAAGACACCGGCCCGCCATCCACCGGATCGCGCTGGGGGCCGTCATAGGAAAAATCTTTGGCAACGCCTGCAATGTCATAAGACACCTTGCCTCCTTCCGGCACACCGGCAAAGCGGCCGTGAAGGTTGAGCCGTTCAGCGTTGAGTTTCCCCGCCTGGGGACCCTCTCCGGCGAGCAAAGTTCCATTGAGGTTTTCAATCAAAATGGAAATTTCGGCAGGTGTCTTGTCTCTAAACTTGAGACTTGCGAAGGCAGGCGAATGAGCGCTGGAAATACTCACTCCGCCACGGGCGCGGTTAACATCATAGCTGGAAGGGCCGGTGAACTGGATAATCACAAGGCCGGGTGAATAAATCTGGGTAACCGCGGTAATATTGCGGCTGGTGATAATCATGTCCGTGCCCATGCCGATGCGGGAGAAATGGGCCGCATCACAACTCATCTCAACCCGGAACGGATAGCCGCCCCAGCTTTGTTCCGCACATTCAAGGTTAAGGCCCGAACGCTTTGCCCGTTCGGCCCATTCCAAATAGCTCTGCTTGGTTTGGGTGAAACTCACATACCAATATGACGACCAGGCGAGCGCGATGAATATCACCAGCGCCAGAGGTAATAGCATGTACCAGGGATTTGAACTTTTGCTCATATTGTTTTGCGCGCAGATCGGTTAATAGCAAAGGAACTAGATATTGACCCATTTGATGGAGCCAAATTGGCCTGTTCAGCTAGGAGCGGGACGCAGGGCGATGCGAGGCATCGGGCAAGGCCCGCAACAACGCTGGCGGGCCAACTTGGCGCACCTTCGGCCGGTTTTTCACGCCCCCTGGCTGTGTTGCAAGCTGATTGTGGCCAGCCAGGCCAAGGCGCAGCTTGCGCCTTGCCAGAAGACGTGAAAGAACCGGTCAAATGAATCAATATCTAGTTCCTTTGGTATTAGAAGTGTCGGTTCAGGGAATCGGAGCACAAGATGATGGCGGAAAACTGGGTCTTTGGCTATGGCTCGTTGATGTGGAAGCCGGGCTTTGACTTTGAGGAGAAAAGCCCTGCGGTTTTGCGCGGCGCACACCGCCAGCTGTGTGTCTATTCCTATGTGCACCGGGGCACCCGCGAACGGCCGGGCCTAGTGATGGGCCTTGACTGGGGTGGAGCATGCCGGGGCGTCGCCTACCGGGTAGCCGATGCCAATTGGGAAGAAGTTGTTGCATACCTGCGGGCCCGCGAGCAGGTGACAATGGTATACCGGGAAACCCATGCGCCTATTGAACTGTCACACCCCCAAAAGCGCAAAGTGCGCGCCATTGTTTACATGGTGGACCGCAGCCATGAACAGTATGCCGGCATTTTAAGCGTTGCTGATCAACTCAACTGGGTGCTTGGCGCATCAGGCCAATCGGGAGAAAATCCTGAATATGTCATCAACACCGTGGCCCATATGCGCGAATCCGGCATTCGCGATGAGCGGCTGGAAGAGCTTATTGACCTTTTAACTGCAGAAACCGCCTGACGTTGATTGTCAGCGCCCTGCAGCTCTTGCCCCGGCAAACAAGTCTGCCTGTACGCTTTCAGGGGAGCATGAGGGTACCTTCCGGGCCCGAACCGGGGTTGGCCACCGGCGTTTTGTAACGTGATGCTCGCGCATAACAACCGCCGGAGCAAAAGCTGCCTTGAGGTCGGCAACAGTTGCATCAGCTGCGCCATCATCTTCTGCAAGCAGATGAACATGGATTTCGCTGGCCCCTGCCTCGCGCGCCATTGCAGCGGCATTGCCGGAGCCTGCCTCCCAAAACCGGGCGAACCGGCCAATGGCCCGTGCAGTGCGTGTGCCTGCGCCATCTCGAGCGACGGCGATATAAACCGCACCGGGCAGGGGCGGGCACGCTTTCGGGTTGTAAACGGAAAAAATGTACCGGCGGCCCGAAAGGCCTTTCCAGTAGTGAAACCGCTCCCTGAATCGGTCGTCCGAGGCAGTGGCTGACGGTGTATTTGTTTGCGTTTTGTTCATGTGAACAAAAATAGAACAAATATCCTTAATGGCAAGTTAATTTTTCAGTTCAAAGAAAGTTTTCGGGCTCAGCTGCACTTAGAGTGGCCACACGAAAGGCAGGTTCGGCAGCCTTCCTGGAAAATCAGCGCCGCTTCGCCGCATTTAGGGCATTGTTGTGGGCTGGCGCGGCCTTCATTCACAACCATGGCCTGTCGCGCAGCTTCAGGGTCTGCTGAAAGCGTTACCGCCTCATCGGGCTTCAAAAAACCGGTATCAATCATGTGCCGCTCAATAATGCCGCCAATTGCCGCCAGAAGGCTCGGCACATATTTGCCGCCCATCCACTGGCCACCACGCGGGTCGAATACCGCTTTCAGTTCTTCCACCACGAAGGACACATCACCGCCGCGCCGGAAAACAGCGGAAATCATCCGCGTCAGCGCTACGGTCCAGGCATAGTGTTCCATGTTCTTTGAATTGATAAAAATCTCAAACGGGCGACGTCGCTCGTTCTGGATAATATCGTTCAGGGTGATGTAGATGGCATGGTCTGAGTCAGCCCATTTCAATTTATAGGTAAAGCCGGGCAGAACCTTTTCACGCTCCAGCGGCTGCTTCATATAGACAATGTCCGCGCCATCGCCTGTCATGGGAACGGGCGCGTCAAGCGGCAGGCTGGTTTGGCCAGTGTCTGCATCACCTTCCGCCACATTGGTGGCGGTGGTCTCCAAAACCGAACCGCGAACCCGGTTTGGCCGGTAGGTGGTGCATCCTTTAAGGCCCTTCTCGTAGGCCAGGGCATAAACATCCTTGAAGGCTTCAAACGATAGGGCTTCGGGCACGTTCACGGTTTTGGATATGGATGAATCCACATGGGGCTGCATGGCCGCCTGCATGGCGATATGGTCTTGCGGCGAAAGTTCTTGGGCGGTGACGAAATAATCCGGCAGGGCTGCATCGGCGCCGAACTTTTCCTGGAATTTCCGGTAGGCATAATCTGTTACCTGCTCTTCGGAGCGGCTGCCGTCCGGCTGCAGCACCTTTCGGGTATAGCGCCATGCAAACACGGGTTCGATGCCGGAAGAAACATTCCCGGCAAACAAGGAAATGGTTCCCGTTGGGGCAATGGAAGTTACAAGCGCATTGCGCATGCCATGTTTCGAGATGGCCTTGCGCACATCCTTGTCCAACGCCGAAATGTGTTCACCGGCAAGGTATGCTTCCTTGTCGAACAGAGCAAAGGCGCCCTTTTCCGCCGCCAGTTCGGTACTGGTTAGATAAGCCGCACGCTCAATGGATTTCATCCAGCTTCTGGCCAGGGCTGCCGCTGCATCGGTGCCATAGCGTTTGCCGCACATAATCAAAGCATCGGCAAGGCCGGTGACCCCCAGGCCAATGCGTCGCTTGGCTTCGGCTTCCTGGCGCTGGGAATCAAGCGGAAACCGAGAGGCATCGATCACATTGTCCATCATGCGCACTGCTAAGGCGGTGAGTTTGGCAAGCTCTGCCTCATCGATTGCCGCATCATCTCCGAAGGGATTGCGCACAATTTGCGCCAGATTAATAGACCCTAAAAGGCACGCGCCATAAGGCGGCAATGGTTGCTCACCGCATGGATTGGTGCAGTTAATCGTTTCTGCATAGGAGAGATTGTTTAGCGCATTCACCCTATCGATGAAGATGGCGCCCGGTTCAGCAAAGTCGTAGTTGGCGCGCAAAATCTTGTCCCAAAGTTCGCGCGCCTTGACAGTGCGGAACACCTCGCCGCCGAACACCAGAGGCCAGTCGGTATTGTCTTTAACCGCAGCCATGAAGGCATCGGTCACCAGCACCGAAAGGTTGAACATGGTGAGCCGGCCCGGCGTTTGCTTGGCGGTGATGAATTCTTCGATATCGGGGTGATCGCACCGCAACGTTGCCATCATGGCACCCCGCCGCGAACCGGCGGACATAATGGTGCGGCACATGGCATCCCACACATCCATGAAGCTCAAGGGGCCGGATGCATCCGCCCCAACGCCCCTGACCGGTGCACCGTTTGGCCTCAAAGTCGAGAAATCCTGGCCGATGCCACCCCCTTGCTGCATGGTAAGGGCTGCCTCTTTCAGGCCATCGAAAATGCCGCTCATATCATCATCGAGCGTGCCCATGACAAAGCAATTGAAAAGGGTAACCCGGCGGCCAGTTCCTGCACCTGCCAGAATGCGCCCGGCTGGAAGAAACTTGTAACCGCTCAGCGCTTCATAAAATTCAGCTTCCCAGTGGGCGTTGCATCCCCCCGGTTCAACAGCCGCAACTGCCTTCGCAACCCGCTGCCAGCTCTGCTCAACGGTTTCGTCAACAGGCGTCCCGTCGGGCCGCTTGAAGCGGTACTTCATGTCCCAAATCTCGTGCGAAATTTCAGGAGTAGCGGCTGGTTCTTCAGACATATGTCAATTTCACCTTCGGGTGGACACATCAATTTACTTGCGTTTATTATAGCAAAAGTTCTTGAATAAGCGAAGGACCTTGAATAATCAAATTTGCAATATTTTCAATAATTTAAAGAATATATTTTCAACCAAGAAACAAATTTTTCTCCGCACGTCAGGTGCGTCAAGCACAAATTTCGAAAGCCCCATGTTCAAGTTTCAAATATCCAGATTTCCACTGGAAATCTGCTTCATTACCAGTCTTTTTCTGCCAGGATTTCTCATTGGCTTGGGCGTTTACTCGCCATGGACTCACATTTCGCTCCTCACATTTGTAGTAATCGTATATCTCCTGGTCACAAAAAACATACCGCCCATAACCGCCGGCCTCGTTACATGCCCCATCATTCTTCTTCAGCTGGCAAATTTTGTTAGCTATTTTGAGTATGGTTTGGGGTTCGAGTACAGCGCTCTGCGCATTGTTCTCGACACCCATGTTCAGGAGGCCGCAGAATTTACGCAAGCGCTGAACGGCTAGTTGTTTCTTGCGGTTTTAATGCTCGCCATTTTCTATTTTCGCGACCTATTGTGGTATATGAACTCGCCATTGCGGTTCGCCGGCTTGCGCAACCGGGTTTCCGCTGCCGCACTTGGTGTAATCTGCGCCCTTTTCCTTGACTACTTCCACAAGCCCAATTTTGATATTTATTCATACATTCACGCATACCGGTTGATGTTCAAGTACTCGTCCTGGCATCAGGAAGTTGAACAAGCGAGCAAGCATCGTGCAAAAAAGTTCAAACTTGCCGAACAGGGCCTAAACACTCACGAAAACCACGAAAAATTCGATGACATTGTTATCGTCGTTGTGGGTGAATCGGTGCGCCACCAAAACATGCAGCTATACGGGTATTCACGCCCGACAACCCCTTTTCTCAACCAGCGGAAGTACGAACTCTTAATCTTCGAAAAAGCCATTTCACCGGCTACCAGCACAGTGCTTTCCTTGAAGCACGTGCTCACTCCTTTGCGGCCTGGCGACAAGAAAATGCTGATTAATCAGCCCTCGCTGGTGAGCGAGGCCCGCCTTGCCGGTTTCAAAACATCGTGGATTACAAACACCTACTTTCTTGGCTGCCATGCGAGCCCGATTACAATCATGGCCCGCGATGCACATGAGCTCCGCCCCACCTCACTTGAAACGCGCAATGAAAAGTTCAGGCGCTATGACGGCGTCGTGCTGCCAGTTGTAGATGAGCTTCTAACCAAGCAAGGCAAAGAAAAGAAATTCATCTTCATCGGCACCATGGGAAGCCATGCAATTTTCCGATACCGCTATCCTCCGGAGTTCACGAAATTCAAGCCGGTCATCGAAAACGATGCGAACTACCACCCTGATCTGGCGAAGGAGATTGTTAACGCGTATGACAATTCGATACTTTATACCGATTGGCTGCTGAACGAACTGATCACCAGATTGGAAAAAAACGGCCGGCCCGCAACGCTGATCTATTTTTCAGACCATGGTAAGCGGCTTTACGATGATGGAAAGACCATCAACCACGGTTTTGCAGCGCCTACGAAAGTCGAAGTGGATGTGCCGCTTATTCTTTGGCAAAGCAAAAACAGCAGGTGCAAGGCTGAAGGGCTGAGCGGTCATACGAACCAGCTGTTCAATCTCTCTGACCTTTACCATTTGGCCAAATTTGCAACTCGTATCGACATGAAAGCACCAGCTATCGAGTTCGATCCTAATGTCTTTATTCACAACAAGGTAATGAACTATCACCAGATTCCCAAGGGTTAGGGTTCAGACTCTAAAGGGTTCTTCCATCCCGTTCGGAGGCTTCCGCAATGAGCCGGTTGCTGGCGGATTCGATGCTTTCCTCAAGGGCTGCGTTAAACGCTTTTCGGCCAAGGCCCGGCATGATCGGATCAAGGATTTCCATGACGATTGTGCCGGGATAGCGCTCGAACTTGCGCCGCGGCCAATAGAGCCCGGAATTGAGCGCCACCGGCATACATGGGATTTCAAGGTTTGAATAAAGGGCGTGGGTGCCGGCCTTGTAGTGCGGCGGAGCGCCCGGAGCGCGGCGGGTACCTTCGGGAAAAATGATAATTTGCCGGCCATCGGCAACAACGGTTTTTGCGCCCCTGACAAGGCTCTTAATAGCAGCCCCCTTCTTGCCCCTGTGCACCATGATCATCCTGCATTGCAAGGCCAACCAGCCGAACAGCGGTATCCAGCCAAGCTCGCGCTTCATAACGATCGCCGGGTCATCGACAATGCGCAAAATTGAGAAAGTCTCCCACGTGGACTGGTGCTTGCTTGCAACAATCACCGGCCCTTCTGGTACTTTTTCAAGACCTCTGATTTCAACACGCGTGCCACAGATAACGCGCAGCAAAAAGTCCTGTGCAACGGAAAATGACCTTACCAGCCAAATGTTCACACGCCGTGGCAAGACCATCGCAACGAACATCATCAGCATGAAGCAGACCATGGTGATGTAGAATGCAATGTTGAAGGCAAGGGAACGCAAGAAAATCATTGGGCGGCAGCTTTCGGCGTCTTGGACAAAAGGTTGGTGCCGATTGCCAGCAGATATTTTGAATATTCAGAAAACATGAGCGACAGGCGGGTGGTGCTAAGCCACTTTCCATTGCTTGCGCCTGCAGCAGGTTTTGTCTGTTGCTCGGGCACTACCGCGTAAGGGGTGAGCTTGATATCGGGCATATAATGATTGAACTCAACCAGGCTTCTTGGCAGATGATAGGCGGCTGTGACCACGATCAGGTTCTTATATCCGTTATCGCGTGCCCATTTGGCTGCCTCCACCGCATTGCCCGTCGTGTTCAGCGCGCTTTTGCCAAGATCGATGCAGCAGTCGAAATATTTTTGCGAACCTTGAATTTGCGATGCAATGGCCTTGGGTGTGGTTGCCTCATAAACCCCGCTGATAAGCAAGCGCTTGGCCTTTCCCTGATCCAGCAGCCGGACGCCGCTGGCAATACGTGCCGGGCCCCCTGTCAATACAACGATACCATCTGCCGGTTCGGGATCCTTGTTGGAAAGGTTGATTACCTGATGGGTGAAATACATAAAGCCAGCCAGATAAAGAACGCCCAGCACCATTGCCGAAATGGCGATGGTTGCCAGCGCGCCCTTCAAACCACCTGAGCTATCTTGCCTGCTTTCCCCTACCATCAGATCGCGTCTCAAATCCTCTTATAAAACCCGCCGAAGCATGCTTACGACGGAAAGCCGCGCTGTGACCACACTAATAAGCGTTGCGATAAGGGGTACTAGCAAAAACAGGGCATAATTTTCGACCGAAAAGGCCTTTGGGCCGTAAATAATCTGCCTTCCCGCCTGCACCAGTCCGGTTGTTGCATCGGAATGGCTGGCCAGGCTGATTGCAGCGAAAGTCGCGACCCCGAATATTGTGCCTATCAATCCACCGCGCAGGCCCAGGCGCAAGAAGTGCCGTTGCACTTCGCGGGCAACAAAATCATCGCGCGCCCCGGCAAGGTGCAAAACCTCGATTGTATCGCGGTTGGCGTCCATCGCCGCACGGGTGGCAAACACCACCAGCGCCACCGCCGCCAAGGCCACCAGCAGCAACACGCCGAATGCGGCAAGCCGTAACGTTCCTGCCGTGCGGGTAATCTGATCCTGCCACTGGCGGTGAGTATCAAGGCTGGCGCCGGGAATGTTCTTTTCGACCACCGTTCCAAGGGCTGAAAAGTCAGGTGGCGCTTCGGGGTCGATTTCAACGGCAATCAGCCTGGGAATGGGCAATTCTTCGAGTATCTGGCCCGAACCCAGCCAGGGCTCCAGCAGTTCGGCAGCGGTTTGAGCATCCAGAATGTTCACCGCAATAACGCCGGATTGCGCGGCCAGCAAATCGCGCGCCGCACTGAGTGTTTCCTTCATATCGGTACCCGATACAGGGCGCACCTGCACGGTTACTTCACCTGAAATGTCCGATGACCAGGTATCGATTGACTTGTCGATGTAGATAAGCGCGCCCAGGGCCAGGCATGCGAGATAGCACATGATGCTCATGGAACTGGTGAGCATGCGCCCGGAAAGGCCCCTGTCGGGCATGATGCGGTTGAACATGCGTGCGCGTTTGCGCGCGGAGCGTCTGGAATGGGCGTTCATATGCGCACCAACTGGCGCACGGAGAGGTGGCCGTCTTCCAGGCAGAGGTTTGGCGCATCAAACTCGCCCATCAGGTTGGTATCGTGAGTGGCAAGCACCACCGTTGTGCCAACCCGGTTAAGCTCCACAAACAGTTTCAACAGCCGCTTGGCGATGGCGGCATCCACATTGCCGGTGGGCTCATCAGCCAGAAGCATTTCCGGTTTGGAAATTACCGCCCGCGCGATTGCCGCGCGTTGCTTTTCACCGCCTGAAAGAACTGGCGGAAAGGCATCGGCACGCTCGCCAAGCCCAACCCAGTCGAGCAGTTCCATCACATCATCTGCATATTTCGCCGGGCGTTTCTTTTGAACCTTGAGCGGCAAGGCCACATTCTCGAATGTGGTGAGGTGGTCAAGCAGTCTGAAGTCCTGGAACACCACGCCGATACGTTGGCGCAGGCCGGGCAGCCGATTACGCTTGAGCGCGGCAATATCGTGACCGAAAATCTGAGCACGTCCGCGGCTTGGCTTCAGGGACAAAAACAAAAGGCGCAGAAGTGTTGTTTTGCCAGCGCCGGACGGCCCGGTGAGAAAGTGAAAGGAGCCGCGCTCGAGTTCAAACGAAACATCGCTCAAAATCTCGGGACCCATGCCGTAACGCAAACCGACATTTTCAAACCGCACCACTATCAAAATCCCTAAATTTACATCCCGTTAACCATATTTCAGGTTAAGTAGTCCCCAGATTTGACCGCAATTTGGCCGCGCCATCTGGTAGTGTCACGCGATCCGAATCACCTGGGACCCTGAAGCGGATGATAATCACCTGTCCACAGTGCGCAACGTGCTACGATGTTTCTGAGGAATTTCTTCCCGCAAAACGTCAGGAACTGGAGTGCCCGGAATGCGCTGCAACCTGGTTCTATCCACCCGAATCTGCCGCCAAGGTAACCGGGGAAGGAATGGAAACCATTTCGCGGCTGTTTCCACCGCCGGCTGATCCGCAAGCCCGCTCAGATGATCGGCTTGATCATGAAAATGAGGCCGCCCGCCTGGTGGCAGCTTCTGCCAAGGCACAACGAACTTTTGCTGAGCGGCGCACTGCCCGCCTTGCCGCGTTGCGTGGCTGGTCGGCATATGGATCATGCGTTTTTATATTTCTGGTGGCATCGGTTGCTTTCCGCGAACCGGTAACCCGCGCTTTCCCAGCTGCTAGTCTGCTGTATAAAAAGGCGGGCATAGACGTGAACTTGAACGGGGTTGAGGTGCGCGGCCTTGCCTACGAGCACACAATGGAAGAGGGAATTCCGGTTCTCAAGATTACCGGCGAGATTGCGAATGTTTCCTCCAATGAACGCAAACCGCCCATTCTGCGCCTTTCCTTACAAAGCGGAGAGAACCTAGAGATCTACACCTGGAAAGTGAATATAGGCGAGGAGGGGCTAAAGCCTGGTGATTCTGCCAACTTTACAACAAAACTTGCATCGCCGCCCAACAATGTGCGCGAAGTGCAGATTCGCTTTGCCGGAAACGGCGAAATCGGTTAGGCCTTTGGCATGAGCCAGCATCTTGAGCATACAGAAGCAAATGATGATGTCCGCAACGTCGCCGGGCACAAAATCCGCGTCCTTTACGACGAGGCGGCTATCGCCGACAGGGTGAAAGCCATCGCCAAGGCCATTGCGTCGGAAGAGATGGACCGGCTTTTGGTTATTCCGATCCTGAAGGGCAGTTTCATTTTTGCCGCCGATTTGCTGCGGGCGCTGCACCGCGAGGGGTTGCTGCTGGAAGTTGATTTCATGATGCTGTCCAGCTACGGCGAAGGCACCGCATCATCAGGCGAAGTGCGCATTTTGCGCGATATTGAGTCAGACGTTACCGGGCGGCCCGTCATTCTCATCGATGATATACTGGAATCGGGCAGAACCCTTGCCTTTGCCAAGGACCTTATTATGGCGCGCGGGGCGGAACTTGTGAGAACTTGCGTGTTTCTGGACAAACCGGCAAACCGGGAAGTCGGGCTTGATGCGGACTTTTGCGGGGTTTCCTGCCCAGACCTGTTCGTCGTCGGCTATGGCATGGATATGGGCCACGCCTTCCGCGAATTGCCTTATGTCGGTGTTGTTGAAAGCTCGGCCTAGACCTGTTTTGGCCTAATAAATCTCGTGCATCAGCCGTTCAAGATAATCCAGTTCAATACGCGGACGGTTAGGGTTGGACAACCGGTCGCGCAAGTCGCGCAGGATTTGCTGGGCACGTTCAATGGCCATTGCGTCAGGCACATAGCGCCGCGCGGTACCATAAGTTTCGCCGCTTGAAGGCCCAGGACGGCCCAATGGGTCGAGATCTTCCGCTTCACCGCCGGTATCTTCGTGACGGCCCATGGCGCCCTGACTGCCAGAGCCCTGGCGCATCATTTCATTGGCCATGGATTGGGCGCCTTCGCGAAGATTGTCCATTGCCCGGCCCTGCTGGCCAAGGGCTGTGCCGCGGTCGGACTTGCCCAGAGAACCTTGCGCGCCGCGCATTTCGCCTTCTGCCTCACCAAGGCCCTTTGGCGGATTGACGCCGCGGTTCCGAAGCGCCTCCATCATCCGGTTGAGCATATCGCCAAGCTCGCCCTGGCGGCGGGCAAGTTCGCGCGCGGTATCAGATTGCGCCTGGCCATTATTCTGGCCCTCACGCTCTCCGTTTTGCTGGCCCCGCTGGGGCATGCGCATGGTTTCATCCATGAGCTGCTGCTGGCGGTTCATTAGCTCGCCAAGCTCTTGCAGGGACTTTGCGGTCGGCGAATTGCGCATCCGGCCGCGCTGGGTC
>JBPCVY010000268.1:0-4229 GCA_051010055.1 Hyphomicrobiales bacterium
AAACACCGATTTTTCCGGAACCAAAAGCAAACCCAAGTAAGCCCACAACAACAAATGAAGAGAGTAAAGCAAGAAGCCTAGATTTAGATTGCACGGCCAACCTCTTTGTCTGTGAATTTCGATGAAATATTATCGTTTATTATGCGATTGCCAAGAATTGTGAACCTTACTTTCTTGCATTACGGAACGCCAATTAATTAAAGTGTTGGCTCATAAAAAAAGGGAGGGTACGACCATGAAGATCGGATTTTCGATTTCTGCTGTAGTTGCTTGCCTCTTTGCTTTGTCAGTCCCTGCCGGAGCGCAAGATCACCTTCCCGACAAAGATGGGGTGGCAAAGGCAATGGGGGGAAGGGAATTCTCTCCCTATGCCGGCAGAACCTACCCAAGGCGGGTTTTGTGGGGCGATACGCATCTCCACACCGCAATTTCGGTTGATGCTGGCACCATGAACCGCCTCGGACAGGAAGAGGCGTTCAGGTTTGCCCGCGGCGAAGAAGTGGTGACCACTCACGGCCTGCGCGCAAAACTTGCCCGCCCGCACGATTTTATCGTGGTTTCAGATCACGCTGAAATGTATGGCCTAATGCCTGAATTGTTGAAGGGCAATCCGAAGCTCTTGTCGATCGATGTCGGCAAGCGCTGGTATGATGCGCTTACAAGCGGTGACAGGGACAAGACGTTCCAAACCGCCATGGAAATCGTTGCATCCCTGCAAAAAAAAGACCCGCCCTTTAAAAGCGATAAGCTGGTGAAGGACGCCTGGCGCAGATACACAAAGCTGGCGGACAAATACAACGAGCCGGGTCGGTTCACTGCTCTCATCGGCTATGAGTGGACGGCCATTGGCGGTTTCAACCTGCACCGCAATATTGTTTTTCGCGGCGATGCTGGTGAAGCCAACAGAACCGTGCCTTTTTCCCAGTTTGATAGTCAGAACCCTGAGGACTTGTGGGCAGAACTGGCCCGCTTTGAAGACGAAACTGGCGGCGAAGTGCTGTCTATTCCTCACAACGGCAATTTGAGCAATGGGCGCATGTTCACTGTTGAAACATTTGACGGGAAACCGCTTACCAAGGAAATTGCTGCGCTTCGCGATAGGTTCGAGCCCATAGCCGAGGTGACGCAAATCAAGGGCGATGGTGAGGCCCACCCCAAGCTTTCGCCAGATGATGAGTTTGCAGACTATGAAACCTGGGATGCAGCAAACCTTGATGGAACCGAGGCCAAGAAGCCCGAAATGCTGCAGTGGGAATATGCCCGCGCGGCCCTTAAAACGGGTCTGAAATTAGAAAACGACATAGGCGTTAATCCCTTCAAGTTCGGCATGATTGGCTCTACCGACAGCCACACTTCGCTTTCAACAGCTGAAGAGGAAAACTTCTTCGGTAAGCACTCAGGCGTTGAGCCGGAACCGGACCGCTGGAAGCACGAAGTGATTGCAGCCCCTGACCCGCAGTTCACCATTCATGGCTGGCAGCAGGCGGCTTCCGGCTATGCTGCGGTTTGGGCAACGGAAAATACCCGCGAGGCAATTTTCGATGCCATGATGCGCAAGGAAACCTATGCCACCACGGGTCCGCGCATCATTGTGCGCTTCTTTGGCGGCTGGGAGTTTACCGCCGATGATGCAAATTCGCGTCTTCCCGCTGACGTTGGCTACGCCAAGGGCGTTCCCATGGGAGGTGATTTAACAAAAGCGCGAAGCGGTAAAGCGCCATCTTTCCTGATTGGCGCCATGAAAGACCCACTGTCTGGCAATCTGGACAGAATTCAGATTGTGAAAGGCTGGCTCGATAAAGACGGCAAGCAGCATGAAAAAGTTTATGACGTGGTGTGGAGTGATGGCCGCAAATCCGATGATGACGGCAAGGTGCCCGCTGTCGGCAACACGGTAGATGCAGCGAATGCCACATGGGCAAACTCAATCGGGTCTCCTGAGCTGATGGGCGTTTGGGCCGATCCGGATTTTGACGCCGCACAGCGCGCCTTCTACTATGCCCGTGTTATTGAAATTCCAACACCGCGCTGGACTGCCTACGAAGCCAAGCGCTTCGCCTTGAAGATGGATGACAAGGTGCCAATGTCAACGACGGAGCGCGCCTATACTTCGCCGATTTGGTACACGCCATAAGCCGTTGCGAAGCGCGCGCGCGTTAAAGGGGAAATATAATTGTAAATATATATATTTAATATTCATCGTTACACCAAACCAATTGCAACCAATATTGCAAATATGAAGAATATATGTTGCATACTCAAGTAAATTGACCTATCGTTCTCAACCAATTCCGATATTGGTCAACCAATTTAAGGCAATTCTGTGCTCACGAGACTGGCGCCACTGGAACGGGAAGACGCTATAGCGCGGGTGAGAGCGCTCATTTCCGCTGGTAATTATGGCCCGGGCGATCGCCTTCCTCCGGAGAGGGAACTTATCGATCACCTTGCGATGTCCCGATCGACATTGCGAAAGGCATTGGAAGTTCTGGAGCGCGACGGGGTGATTTGGCGCCATGTTGGCAAAGGCACATTTATTGCGGGCGTTGACGGCGCGGCAGGGCTCGGGAACATTGCAGATTTAAGCCGCCAGCTGACCCCTGTGCGCATGATGCGCGCCAGATTATGCATTGAACCGGCAATCGCCCGCGAAGCTGCGATCAACGCTTCCAAGGAAGCGATCATACGCATGAAGCTGGCGAAGGAAGGCGCCAGGGTTGCGCCGAACTGGGCTGACTATGAAACCCATGATGATTTGTTTCATAGATCGATTGCGGAAGCTTCAGACAATATTTTGCTGGTTGCTCTTTTCGACAAGCTCAATCAGGTCCGCAGGGCGATCGCCTGGGGCAATGTCGTGCGCAATTCCGATCGCCCGCCGGATGAACATTCAAGTTTCATCGAGCATGACCGAATAGCCGAAACAATTGAAGCCCATAATCCCGGCGCGGCCCAAAAGGCGATGCGTCAGCACATCTGTTCGGTGTCGGGACGGCTTTTTGAAGAGGTGTGAAAACGCGAAGGCCCAAATCGAAACCAACCGGTGCAAAACAACAATAGTAAGCGCACCAAACGTTCTCAGGGAGGAGAAAATATGAAACAGCTGCTACGTAACATAACAGCCGCAATTGCTGCGGTTGTACTCATTGGCGGACTGGCGCTTTCCAGTGCGCAGGCTGCCAAAATCCGCATCGCGCTGGCTGAAACGCCTTCAGACGAATTGGCAGCATTTTTTGTCGCCCTTGACCGCGCCAAGAAAAACGGCCTGGACTATGAGTGGACCGCGTTCTCTGATGAAGAGCTGGCCATTCAGGCGGTTTTGAGCGGTCAGATGGATATCGGCTTTGGCACGCCTTATGCGGCCATGCAGAAATCAAAGGCGCCGATCCGTATTATCTTCCAATTGTCCAAACTGAAATTCTTCCCGGTGACTTCGAAGAAGTTCGCCAAGCTTGAAGATCTAAATGGACAGCCAATCTTGCTGCATTCGCGCGGTGGGGGCACGGATTCAATCGCAAATGTGATTGAGAGCAAGCTTGGGATCAAGTTCGGGAAACGGTCTTATGTTCCAGGTTCGGCCAACCGTATCGTTGCTTTGATTGCCGGACAGACGGACGCAACAATTGTTGACCTTGCCAACAAGAACAAACTGGTTAAGCAGAAAGGCGAAGAATTCAACGTCTTGCCAATGTTTGAAGTTGAAGCAAGCGATGAAGCGCTGTTTGCCAATCTCGATTGGATCAAGGCCAATGAGAAGGACGTGGACATTTTTGTGAACGCGCTGTTGAGCGTTTATCGCGATATGGCCAAAGATCCGACGATCATCCGCAAGGAAACCGACCCTAACGGCCCCATCGGCCAGCTTCCCAAGGAAATCCTTGATGGTTTGGACGGGTTCTACAAGGATGCGGTTGAGGGCGGTCTTTATGATGCAGATGGCGGTGGCAAGAAGGCAGCTATGGCCGACATGGAATGGTATTCCGCTGCTGGCCAGCTGACCGGTGATCCCGCTTCGCTTAAAATCGAGGACTTCTGGTACATGAAGCCTCTGGAATCAGCGATGCAGTAAATCAAGGACGGCAGTTATCAGCCCACTCCGGGCCGGTAACTGCCGAATTCTGCGCCAAGAGGTGAAATCGAGTTCATGCACAACCGCTCACTATTCCTGAAGCTCCTTTCAGCGGTGATTGTCTTTGGCGCCTGGGAGATCGCAGGCCGTATACCGGTGA
>JBPCVY010000269.1:0-12242 GCA_051010055.1 Hyphomicrobiales bacterium
ACAAAGTCCCATACGCATCGAACACGCAAGCTTTAACCCCGGAAAATTTCACACCCATAGGTCCACCCCAGATTTTTTAAGTTCACAGCTCTCACCTGCTGGCTATACTTTGTTTCATCCTTTCACAAATGACAAACATGTCAGCCATGGCAAGTAAACACGACCACGACCACGACCACGACCACGACCACGACCACGAATTTTCCGAGCTGTCTGACACTGCATTGCGGGTGCAGGCGCTGGAATCACTTTTGGTTGAAAAAGGTTATGTGGACCCGGCAGCTCTCGATGTCATCGTTGACACCTATGAAAACAAGATTGGCCCGCGCAATGGCGCCAGGGTTGTGGCCAAAGCATGGGCAGACAACGAGTTCCGCAACTGGCTCGAGCGCGATGCAACCGCTGCGATCGCCTCGCTCGGCTTTGAAGGCCGCCAGGGTGAACACATGCGCGCGGTTTTCAACACAGACGAAGTTCACAACATGGTGGTGTGCACCTTGTGCTCTTGTTACCCCTGGCCAGTGCTGGGCCTTCCGCCGGTTTGGTACAAGTCTGCCCCTTACCGTTCGCGGGCGGTTATCGACCCGCGCGGCGTGCTGGCGGATTTCAATGTCACCTTGCCTGCCGGAAAGAACATCACCGTTTGGGATTCCACCGCTGAATTGCGTTATCTCGTAATACCAGAGCGCCCTGACGGCACAGATGGATGGAGTGAGGAACAGCTTGCAAAACTTGTAACCCGCGATTCCATGATTGGCACCGGGCTTGCCCTCTCACCTGAAGATGTGTCGACATGAACGGGCCGCAAGACATGGGCGGCCTGCAAGGCTATGGGCCGGTAATGCCTGAGGAAAACGAGCCGGTTTTTCACGGAGAATGGGAAGAGAAGGTTCTGGCCCTCACATTGGCGGCGGGGTTTCTAGGCCAGTGGAACATCGACATGGGCCGGCATACGCGCGAAAGCCTGCCGCCGGCACAATATATTTCATCGAGCTATTATCAAATCTGGCTGGCCGGGCTTGAGAATTTGCTTCAGGAAAAAGAGCTCATCTCAGGCGAAGAACTTGCTGCCGGAAAGGCGTCCTCACCCCGCGCTGAGGTAAAATCAGCACCGGGCCCAGATGCGGTACCGGGCATCTTGATGAGCGGCGGGCCCTCAGAGCGCGAACCGGCGGCCCCTACCCTTTTTGGAGTGGGCGATAAGGTGCGCACCAGGAATATCCACCCCACTGGCCATACCCGGCTGCCCCGTTACGTGCGCGGGTCTGTGGGGGAAATCATCTATGTCAATGGTGCCCATGTGTTCCCGGATTCAAATGCTCATGGATTGGGAGAAGACCCGCACTGGCTCTACACTGTGCGCTTTTCCGCCCGGCAATTGTGGGGAGAAGAGGCAAATCCTGATGATTTCGTGAATGTCGATTGCTGGGAGCCCTATCTTGAAAAACCGCGAT
Source organism: Hyphomicrobiales bacterium (assembly GCA_051010055.1). Taxonomy (GTDB): domain Bacteria; phylum Pseudomonadota; class Alphaproteobacteria; order Rhizobiales; family CAJQND01; genus CAJQND01. The sequence continues at coordinate 1,455 of JBPCVY010000269.1, forward strand.
GACGTGCTCTCTGCCGTCCCATCGCTGCCGCGCGATAAGGACGGCCCGGTTTTTCGCGAGCCGTGGGAGGCGCAAGCCTTTGCCATGACTGTGGCGCTCCATGAGGCAGGTCATTTTACCTGGCCAGAATGGGCAGAAGCACTTGGGGCCGAGCTTGCAGATGCAGGCGCAGAGCAAGCAGGTGAGGATTATTATCTGTGCTGGTTGTCTGCATTGGAAAAGGTGCTGGCGGCAAAAAACATCACCCCTCAAGGCGAGCTCTTGGAGCGAAAGGCCGCCTGGCACCGCGCTGCAAAAGCAACCCCTCACGGCGAGCCCATCGAGTTGGGCCGTGAACTGACTGATTCGTGAATTGACCGTGTGGTGAAAATTGCCCCATTCGCTTTTGCAGCATGAAAATACATCATATGGGACATATCACGCACCCGCTGCTCATCTGCGGTGGTGCGTATGGCAACCTTGAAGCGCTGATGGCGCTTGATGGGTTTGCTCAAAGCCACGGAATTCCTGCCCACCGCATCATTCATACAGGCGATGCCATTGCCTATTGTGCAGATGCCCGCGCAGCCGGTGAGCATTTGGCAAGAAAAGGCTATCAGGCGATATTTGGCAATGTCGAAGAGCAACTGGCCGAAGAGGCGATTGACTGCGCCTGCGGCTTCGAAGAAGGCTCGACGTGCGATGTGTTGGCGAGGTCCTGGTATGCCCACGCCCAAAACCGGATGACGCCGGAATTGGTTCGCTGGATGGGGGAATTACCTGCCCAGCTGACATTCACCATGTCTGGAAAATCGGTGCGGGTTGTTCATGGCGCGCCCAGCCAAACCAACCGGTTCATGTGGGAAAGTCTTCCAGAAGACGCGTTCATTGCCGAATTCGGGCGCTCCGGAACGGATATTGTGATTGCCGGGCATACGGGCATTCCCTTTACCCGGAGATTTACCGATGGGTGCATCTGGCATAATTCCGGCGCGCTGGGCATGCCGGCGAACGATGGCACGCCGCGGGTTTGGATATCGCTCATGACACCGGGCGGGAAGGGGCCGGAATTTACGCACCATCCGCTCGAGTATGACTATGAAACAGCCGCCCGGAAAATGCGGGCACACGGCCTTCCGGAAGGTTATGCCATGGCGCTGGAGAGCGGCCTTTGGCCTTCCTTGGACATACTGCCTGCGCAAGAGCGTCGGACAACTGGCATCCGGCGCGCAGCGTAGCGCCTGCCGCTATTGCATTTCAGCTGCGTCCTTGACGATGCCGTCTAGCAGAGCATTCACCGCTTTGAGGCCCTCTGAAGTGCCGGGCAATTCCCGATAGCCCACATTCACTTCGCCCGGGGCATCCGGCGTCTCATAGACAAAAATGCCATAGGGGCAGTAGGCGATATTGGCAGCGTTTTCTTCCATTGCCTTACGAGAGACAACTGCTGAGCAAAATTGCAGCACTTTTGCAGCTTTGTAGATTTTCTTGCTGGCGCGCACATCGTTCGAAGTACGGTCCAACATGGCGCCAATGTGTGCTGTGTAATCGATAACATAACCACGGTTGATGATGGCATCGGCCACATCTTGCTGCACCTAGTCGAACTCCGCTTTCACTTTGTAAGATTTAACGCTGTCGGCCTGAACCTGCGTTGTGGCCAGCGCAACTGCCGCGATTGCCAGAAAACCCTTTCTCATGGGCCTTGCCTCAGCCTGATTGCTACAACAAATTCTAATTATTGAATATGTTGGCAAATGACGCAAACCGCCTTGATTAAAATCAATCAGAGGATGCCTTCTGTTCTGACTGCTCATCGCGCCCTTCCTGGGAGATTGAAGCACGCAGGGAGAGATACTCCACCAGATTTTTAATGGTGAGGCCTTGAACAATGATCGAGAACACAACCACCGCATATGTTGCTGCCAGAATGGGCGGCTTGAACACGGTATTAGGCAAAGAAAGAGCGAGTGCAACGGAAATGCCGCCTCTCAACCCACCCCATGTGAGCATCAAAATGGCACCTTCGGTGAATTTTTCACGGATGGACAAGAGCGATATGGGAATAGCAACGGCAATGAACCGGGCCGCAAGCACGATGGGGATCGCAAGGAGTGCAATCCAGGCATATTCAAACGCGCTGCCGATAATCAAAACCTCAAGGCCGATGAGCAGGAACAGTACTGAATTCAAAAGCTCATCCGATAACTCCCAGAATTGGAAAACATGCTCGCGGGTGTTTTCGCTCATGGCAAAGCGCGCACCGTGATTGCCTATGAACAAGCCGGCGACAACAACTGCAATGGGTCCCGACATATGTAAATGCAGAGCGAGGGCATAGGTGCCGCACACCAGCGCCAATGTGATCAGAACTTCAAGATTGTGCTCATCAATACGGCGCATTGCGGCATAGGCAATATAGCCCGCAGCAATGCCGAGAATGCCTCCGCCAACCGCCTCAAGCGCGAAGAGCTTCACCACATCCATGGCCCCTACCGTCTCGCCGCCATGGGAGCCGCTGCCAACAGCAATTGTCAGCACGATGGAGAATACGACAACGCCCACACCATCGTTGAAAAGGGATTCACCTGCAATCTTGGCTTCCAAAAGCTTCGGCACCCGCACGGTTTTGAGGATACCAAGCACCGCTACCGGATCCGTCGGGCTGATGAGGGCACCAAACACCAGCGCCCAGATAAACGGCATGGGCACGCCGGCCATGTTGAACACCCACCACATTGCTGTACCGATCAGGAACGTAGAAGTCAGGACACCCAAAGTCGCCATGCTGCCGATGGCCCACTTGCGCGCCGCAAGTTCTTCAAGGTCGACGTGCACGGCGCCTGCGAAAAGCAGCACTGAAAGCATACCGTTCATCAACGTGTCGTAGAAATCGATCGATCCAAGCGCTTCGGTAACCGTTTCGCTTACGCTGGTTGCCGGCGCGATAAGTTCCAAAAGCACAATGGCGCCAGAGGCCGCCAGTGCGATCACAACAAGGCCGATGGTGTGTGGAAGCCGCAAGTAGCGGTGGTTGAGGTAACCAAAGATCGCTGAGAGGGTCAGCAAAATCGAGATAATATCAAAGATGGAAAGTTTCATTGCGCTGGCATAGCAAAGCTTGGCCGGGCCGTCATGTACCAAAAAGCGCGAACCACGAACGGATTTCAATCAGCCAAATATATCAATCGCATAATTCGAATCGAAAAAATCAATTTTGGCGGTATTTCACGAGATTTTGGCGTGAAAAAAGAAGCACATTTTCTCCGACTCGCATAGTTTCGCGCGCTGAATGGACGACAGCTCTGGCGCAGTTAGTTTGGTGCTCACTGCCGCCAGAATGTCCTGACCCGCCGCGGAAACCAGTTTCTTTCCCGCAGGAAGGGTTTGGACAAAACAGCAGCCCCAGGCCGTTTTTGGTAGGGGCAGGACGGTCTGTGGGCTGCTGATCTGTTTACCGGAAAACTTAACCTATCTCATCAGCAGTACCGCTCTGCGCCCGGCCACTGAGCTTCAGAGTACCGGTCACCATGAGCAAACCCGCATGGCAGAATTTTTTCGATGCGAGCCAGATCCGATGCCGAGAGTTCAACATCTGAAGCTGATCCATCTTCTTCCAGATGTTCAGGTGTGCGCGTTCCAGGTATTGGAATGAGATGTTCGCCGCGGTGCAGTACCCAGGAAAGCGCAAGCTGGGAAGGGCTCAGCCCTTTTTCTGCAGCAAACTCTCTGAACGGCGTCAGGGCTGCGACATTTTTCGAAAAATTCGGTTCAAGAAACCGGGGATTGTTTTTGCGGAAATCTGACGGCTCAAATTTGTCCAGCTCAGGCAGCCGAGCAGCGAACATGCCGCGCCCAAGGGGCGAGAATGGCACAAAAGCAACTCCAAGATCAGCACAAGCACGCACCATTCCAAGATCGGCCTGGCGCGTCCATAAAGAATACTCGCTTTGCACAGCCGCTACCGGGTGAACAGCATGGGCCCGGCGCAGTGAAGCCGGCGAAATTTCAGAGAAACCTATGCCGCCAATTTTTCCTTCTTCTTTGAACTTCATAAGAGTATCCACGACATCTTCAATCGGGCGGGCCTGTTCGCGCCGATGGATGTAGTAAAGGTCGACATGCTCAACACCCAGACGGCCTAGTGATTTCTCAAGTTCAGCGCGCAAGTGTTCCGGGCTGTTGTCGAACACTCTTTGATTGGTTTCCGGTTCGCGCCTAATTGAAGCTTTGGTGGCGATGGTAAAACGGCCCGGGTTCTGTTTGATAAACGAGCCGATTACCTGTTCAGATACGCCAGCGCCATAGACATTTGCCGTGTCGAGAAAATCGACCCCCATTTCGAGCGCTTTCGAGAGAGTTCTGTGGCTTTCTTTTTCATCGGTTGGCCCGTATGCGCCGGCAAAGCTCCAGCACCCCAAACCGATTTCACCAACCATTGGCCCATTACTTCCGAGTTGCCTCTTTTTCATAATTTCTCCGAATTTTCCCTGGAAACTGCATTCGTGTGGTGAAGCACCAGATTGGCGCATATCCATCATAGCGGTGATGGCGTGCGCATCAAAGGCAGCTCTCGCCGCTCGCAATTTTTTGAGGAACGAATTGTCTCACGATTTGCTAGGATCAGGGTTCACTAATGCGCATCGGCTTGAAAACATACGGGCAGATTTTACTGCTTTTAGCGATGGTTTTGGCTTTCAGCACGCCATCACCACAACCTGTTGAGGCACGCCAGCTCAATAAAATCATCTCTGTGGATTCCCGCCTGAAGTCGAATGGGTTCAAGCGCGGCATGCCCATGCTCATCCGGATATTCAAGAAGGAGGGAGAGTTAGAAATCTGGCTGAAGCGCAATGGCCGCTACCACTTGTTTGACATATACGATATCTGCGCATGGTCAGGAAAACTCGGACCAAAGCTCGCGGAAGGCGACAAGCAGGCGCCGGAAGGTTTTTATGAGTTCTCCAGCAAGCAGCTGAACCCGCGTTCGCGCTATTTCCGCTCCTTCAACCTCAGTTTTCCAAATGCCTATGACCGCGCCCACGGACGCACCGGTTCCTATCTGATGGTGCACGGCGCATGTGAATCCATTGGCTGCTACGCCATGACCGACCCAGGCATCAAGGACATATACGCGCTGGTTGTATCCTCGTTGGGTTCAGGTCAGAAATCCATTTCCGTACACATCTTTCCCTTCCGCATGACCAAGCAAGCCATGAAAGAGGTGAAAGGCCACAAATGGGAGAGTTTCTGGCACAGCCTCAAAAAGGGCCATGACTGGTTTGAACGTGAACGGATCGCGCCGGCTGTTGGCGTTTGCAACAAGAAGTATGTAGTCGGCAGGGCAAAACAATTGAAGAATTGCGAAAGAATTTCACCGCACGCCGAATATCAAGACGATTAATACTTCAAACAACCCTCCGTAACACCACAAACTCCTATGCTTTGAAGTCAAAATACTTAAGATAAACGGGCGCACATCTTCCGGAACGCGGCATTGCGTTGTTCTGAAAAAAGGTTCGCGCGCTCCGGAAGAGCAAACTTCGTGCTTTCAAAGTTTTCACAGGGCTGGCATGGCGAACCCGATATCTGGTTTTTTTCAGAAATCTTCTTTCGACCGCATTGCCGGGTTGCTTTTGCTTACCTGCTTTATCGCAATCAGAATTTGGGATCCCTCGCCGGTTGAGATTTTGCGTTTGAAAGGCTTTGATTTTTTCCAACAGCTCAAACCCCGTGAGGCCAGTCAGCGGGTTGTTTCGATCATCGATATTGATGAGGAAAGCCTAAATGAATATGGCCAATGGCCGTGGGCGCGCACCCGCATTGCTGATCTTGTTGACAAGGCAACCAAGGCGGGCGCTGCGGCAATCGGATTCGACATCCTGTTTCCTGAACATGACCGGCTTTCCCCTGCCATTGTCGCTGATGCACTGCGCGACGTGGGCGAACCACTTAAGGAGCAATTGCGCGAGCTGCCATCAAACGACCAGCAGCTTGCCGCCGCAATGAAACGTTCGCGGGTAGTTTTGGGCCAATCGGCCTATCACCGGGAGATCGAGCAATGGCATGCGGTCGAAACAAAAGGCCCGGCAATGGCGATGCTTGGACCAAATCCTTCTCGGTTCCTGTATTCCTATCCTGGCCTTATTCGAAACGTGCCAGAACTTGAGCAGGCCGCCAGTGGGCGCGGGCTCGTCACAATCCGCCCTGAAGCAGACGGCGTTGTCAGGCGGGTGCCGGCAATGATGGTGATCGGCAAGAAAATCCACCCTGCTATCACTGTTGAACTTTTAAGAGTTGCCACCGGCACCAGCACACTGCTTGCCAAAAGCGATGATGCGGGCGTTCAAGGCCTGGTTCTTGCTGGCACGATGATCCCAACTGATGGAAAGTCGCGCATATGGGTCAACTTCTCGCGCCATGAGAAATCCCGCTTCATTTCAGCCAAAGACATTTTGGAAGGAAAGTTGGCGCCCGGCGCATTGCGTGGAAAGCTGGTTCTTGTCGGAACCTCGGCAGTGGGCCTGTTTGACCTTAAGGCAACGCCGCTGGATCCGGTGATGCCGGGGGTAGAAATTCATGCGCAGCTTCTTGAAAACATCCTCACCGGCTCCATGCTTACGCGCCCCAATTGGGCCATTGGCGCAGAACTTCTGGTTGCCGCATTCACCAGCCTTGTGATTATCGCAATTGTCCCGTTTTTGGGCGCATTATGGTCACTCGTTGCCGGTGCATTATTGGGCGGGGCGTTCGCTGCCACGTCTTACTATCTCTACACAGAGAAGGCGCTGGTGCTCGATGTAACCTTCCCGCTCTTTACAGGGTTTTCAACGTTTGCCCTTTTGGTCTTCCTCAACTATTTCCACGAGGAAACCCAGCGCCGGCAAATCCGTGGCGCTTTTGGGCAATATCTCTCTCCCGATCTGGTGAACCAGCTGGCCTCTGATCCCGACAGGTTGGTCCTTGGTGGGGAAACCAAGGAAATGACCATCCTTTTTTCTGATGTGCGAGATTTCACATCAATTTCAGAGACATATAAAGAGAACCCGCAAGGCCTTACCCAGCTGATCAACCGCTTGCTCACCCCGCTTTCAAAAGCCGTTGTCAATCACCATGGCACCATCGACAAATATATGGGTGACAATGTAATGGCGTTCTGGAACGCCCCGCTCGACGATGAAAAACACGCGGAAAACAGCTGTGGTGCGGCCTTGACGATGATGGCAAGCCTTGAACGGGTGAACGAGGAACGCGCCGAAGAAGCTGCTGCCGAAGGTGAAACCGTCGCCCCGCTCGCCATCGGCATTGGTATTGGCAGCGGCGAGTGCGTCGTCGGTAACATGGGCTCTGACCTGCGTTTTGACTACACGGTGCTTGGCGATGTGGTGAACCTTTCTTCCCGCCTGGAAGGCCAGAGCAAGTCCTATGGCGTCATTTCCATTGTCGCAGAAAATACGGCCACAGCAGCCAATGAAAACTTTGCGCTCCTGGAAGTCGACCTTATCCGCGTTAAGGGAAAAACCGAACCTGAGAAGATTTTCACTCTTATTGGCGGCAAATCCGTTCTCGAAAATGCTGATTTCCAAAAGCTGCGGGGCCTGCAGGATGAATTCCTCTCCGCCTACAGGTCGCAGGACTGGAAAACAGCTCTTGCGAAAATTTCAGCGTGCCGGAAATTTGCCGCTCAGTTCAATCTTGAGCGGCTTTACGAAATCTACGAAGCGCGCGTGCGCGATTATGAAGCCGATCCGCCAGATGCTGACTGGCAAGGGGTTTTTGTGGCCCGCGAGAAATAAATTACGCGCAGTTTCAAACACATTTTGAAGAGAAATTTAATGATCGCCTTGCGGTCTTATTAAAATCTTTAGCCCATTCTCTACCCAGAAACTGGACCGGTTTGAGCCCCTCGATGAAAGGCCGGAACGAGCGGATACAGCCATAACGACCAAGAAAACCGGGCTTTTTCGAAGACCGCCCGCTCAAAAGAGCCAACGGGGCCAAACTGCAAGCGAGAGAGACCGGCATGGCGTTAAATTCCCTGAGCGATGAACAAGTCATCGCACAACTCGATTATGGCTACCATTGGCAGGGCCAATCCTGGACCTACAGTTTTCCATCAAACGCGTGGGGCTCGGGTGGTGAGCATTCCGGATTCAGCCCGTTAACCGCTGCGCAGCAGGCAACCGCGCATTTGACGGTCCAACTGTGGGATGATTTGATTCAGCCAGATATTGCGTTCAATGCAAACGCCATTGGCTACGAAACCAATATTGAGTTTGCAAACACCACCACCGGCCCAAACTACGCCTGGGCCTATTTCCCCGGGGGTGGATCTGTTTGGCTGAACCCCAACTATGCGTCCGGTACGAACGACCTGATGACGCCGGAAATCGGCGATCATGGCTTTGCCACTTACATCCACGAAATCGGACACGCTCTCGGCCTCAACCATATGGGTGACTACGGCAGTTCACCTGCCCCGCAAAGCTACGAGGACAGCACCGTTTACTCCGTCATGTCCTATTTCGGCCCGAGTTGGGGAAGTGGAGAATCGAATGGTGAAGGGCAGGTTGCCTGGGCCGACTGGATAGGCAGCGATGGCCAGCGCCATTCTCCGCAAACGCCGATGGTCAACGATATCATGGCCATCCAATCTATGTATGGCGTGGAAACAACCACCCGTACTGGTGATACCGTTTATGGATTCAATTCAAACATCACCGATCAGACGGCGCAAATCTTCAATTTTGCCAACAACACCCAGCCGATCCTGACAATTTTTGATTCAGCCGGGAATGACACTCTCGATTTGAGCGGCTGGAACACGGAAAGCTACATCACTCTTGAACCGGGCGCATATTCGTCCGCGAACATGATGACGTACAATATTGCCATCGCCCATACGGCAATAATCGAGAATGCAATTAGTGGCGGCGGCAACGACACTATCGTCGGCAACGAGGCGGCCAATTTCCTCAGCGGTGGCGGTGGCAACGACGAACTGAGCGGCGGTGCGGGAAATGACCGGTTGGCGGGCGGTGAAGGAAACGATGTGCTCGTTGGCGGCGCCGGCACGGCAGACTTTGCCGTGTTCGCAATCGTTTATTCAGACGCAAATGTCATTTACGACCAGGCGAGCGACACCTTCTATATCTCCGGTGTCAGCATCGGTGAAAACACTGTCTCAGGGATCGAGTATTTCGAGTTTATTGACGTCACTCTCGGTGCATCGGAATTCACTGGCCCAGGCCCAACTGACCGCACGGTATCGATTTCCTCTGAGATGTCCTCTGTTGTCGAGGGCAATGATGGCACTACCGCGTTCACCTTTGTTGTTTCCCTCAATGAAGGCGCATCATCGGCCACTTCCGTTGCCTACATTGTTGAAGGTGCAGGGCCGAACGGGGCCAATGGGGTTGATTTTGCCAGCGCCATGACAGGCGTGGTTGAGTTCGCCGCAGGTGAGACCTCCAAAACCGTCACCTTGCAGATTGCAGGTGATACGGTGGTTGAGGAAGATGAAGGCTTCCTGGTGCGTCTGGCAGAGCCGAGTTCCGGCCTGGTGCTGGGCACAAGCACCATTGATGCCACCATCACCAATGATGATGCCGAAACCGTTCCCGACCCAATCGCCACTGGCGATCATCTGGAGCTGACCGAAAGCGAAGCAAGCGGCGATACGGACGGCAATGTGCTGGCCAATGATGGCGGCATAACCCAGGTGCATGCAGTTGCCGGCAGCACTTCAGGTGTTGGCCAGATGATGGCCGGCTCTGATGGCGGCATGTTCAAGATCATGTCCGATGGTAGCATCGACTTTGATGCCGGCGGCCAGTTCGAAGCCCTCTCAGAAGGCGAGAGCATCACCACTTCCATCAGCTACACAGTGATGGCCCCGGCGCCGGCTTCAGCCGGGCCCGCCGATAACGTCGTGCCTTCTGAGGGCGTGTCCATTGTTGTTATCGACGTCAACCCGCGCGATTTTCTGCCCAGAACCGGCAACTTCACCGCCACCGAACAGGTCTCCGGGGCCCTGAACGATGGTGTCATCACCATCACCGACACCCAGGATCTGACCTTCTCAGACGACAATAATGGCAGGGAAAGCGCAAGATCATCCGGTGAGGTGAACGGCCAGTCATGGACCAACATCACTACAGACAACGAGTACCAGTGGGTGCTGCGCCATCCTGAAAACGGTGAAGAGATCACCGTCTTCCAGGTCCATGTGGAAGGCTCCATCGGTGATTATTTCTGGGGCGCCACCGGTGAACTGCAGGCCGGCGTCACCTATCAGGTGACCTCCTACAACTCAAACCCGAACGCATCCCAAGGCGTGCCCTATGACGAGATGGTGCTAGCCGGCACAAGTGGCGGCGAAGGCCTTATCGAGAGCACCGCCACCGTGACCGTCACGGTGATGGGTGAGAACGATGCCCCCGATACGGTCATCGACACCTACACCACCACCCAGAACGTGCCGCTCACGGGGCTTGATGTGCTTGCCAATGACAGCGACCCGGAAGGCGATGCACTGTCAATCGGCGACATCATCTCAACCGCTCATGGCACAACCACCGTGTCAGAAAACGGCACCCTCAACTACACACCAAATGAAGGCTATACCGGTGAGGATGTCATCACATACATCGTTGCAGATGAACACGGCGCAACATCAGAAGCACATGCATACATAAATGTGGAATCGCCACCTGACCGCACGGTATCGATTTCCTCTGAGATGTCCTCTGTTGTCGAGGGCAATGATGGCACTACCGCGTTCACCTTTGTTGTTTCCCTCAATGAAGG
>JBPCVY010000270.1:0-3095 GCA_051010055.1 Hyphomicrobiales bacterium
CGAACTGGCGTGAGCGACATCAAGGAAATGCAGGCCGATGAGAACTGCGATCCGTAACTAATTAATTGCAGCCGTCACCGGCCTGCATACGGCGATTTAACGAACCCGTTTAACGGGGCCCGACACGTGTTGCTTGCCGATCAGCTTAGCCGCCTTCGCCGGCAAGCAAGCGTGAGATGCTGAGCCAGCACTCAGGCAGCTTCCCCAGCGGGGAGGCGGTCTGGCACAGCTGCGCCCGGTTAGTCCGGCTCCGTTCAGCCGGCCACTTCGGGACGCCACCCGCCTGCCCACATGTTCAAGACGGTCTCGAGCACGCTTCTTTTGCAGTAGGCGGTGAAGGCACTATAGAGGTGCCCGAGATAGCGGGGATAAGTTTTTGCAGACGCGCGCCACCCTTCGAGACGCCGCCTCCGGCGGCTTCTCAGGATGAGGTTCGGGGTTGCCCGCATCCACGCTCGTCATAACCGGCCTTGAGCCCGTGCTCCAGAGCGGCATACACCGAACCTGCTGCCTTGGATTGCCGGATCAGTCGCTCGTGGCCGTCGGGCAATCACGACGTGAAAAGAAATCCGCCCTACTTCAATTTGAAGAGCAGTGCATCGGCACAGTACGGGGCTACGCCGAATGTGGTTGAAGGCTCACAAGCGGGAGATTTTCAAAATTTTCCTTGGCTGTGCGAAAAATTCTTCTGTGAACGTGAAGCTTGCTGGCAGGAACCGGGCAAAATAGGTGCTGTGCGCGTAGTTGGTTTCCAGCTTGATAACGCTGCCACCGTTAACGCCAACGCCTGGTGGAAGGGCTGCCGGGTCGCCCTGCTGTAATGGAGACATATGATAGCCATCGCTCCAGGCGATGGTCTTGGTGCCGTCAAGCGCGATGCTGATCGATGTTACCCGCATCTGGATGTTTGCGGAGGGAAATGGTGAAACAATCGCCGTGGCGGCGCTGAAGACATTGGTGATATCGCTATCGCTGATTGATTTTGCGCGGGCCACCAAATCGGCAACCGTGCTAGTCATTGATGTAATCTTGCGTTTGGCAATCATCGCATCGCCAAGTTCAACCATGCCGATAAACAGGGCAACCATCACTGGTGCAACTATCGCAAACTCGACACTGGCTACCGCGTCCTGGCGCTTGGTAAACTTTCTCAACAAATTGCTCATCAAAGGTCCTGCTCTGTTAGAACGGCTCATTTTCGAACGCGACGGTCCAGGAAACGAGGCGTTTATTGTCCGGCATGTTTGCGTAAAATTTGCCCAGAACCGGAGTGTGAATAGGGTGCATTTAGTAGGCCCGTACAATGACCACGCTGCTGGAATTGCCCGGCTGAAAACCGAAATCATCTGTTTTGAGAGTTAACCCGGAATCGGGATCATCAGGGTCAGACAACTGCACAGGATCGGTTGGCGTGGCCGATCCGAAATCATCGAAGGTTTTCACGTCGATGTGGAGATCGCCCTGGCAATCGACCATGGCGTCGATATTGTCACAAACAAGGGTTTTGAATTCAACGCCTCCACCGCCTTCTTTTTGGAACTGTCCGGTGCGGATTTGGCGCGAAGCTTCAAAGACCCCATTTTCAAGCACCAGCGATGTGAAGATTACCATTGCGACTTCGATTATGGGTATCAGCAGCAAAAAAAATGGCGTGGCAACAAGCCCGAACTCCAAAGCGGCAGTGCCGTCTTTCGACTTGATGAAGCGCCGGGCGAGTTTTCTGCGTATCGAGTACATTGTGCCGGCCTTACTTGCTTATCCTGAGATTGTTCAAGTCGACTCCGATTGCCTTGAACGCTGCGCGCAGTTCGGTTCCCGAAGGTGAATCGAAATAGAGGCTTGGATCGGATGCGCAATCGCGCATCAAATCGCGCACAGTGTCGGTGCTGACCTGGAACGTCAGGGTGTAAACACGGACGTTATTGTCCTTCAGCTTATTACAAAGCGTTGTTGTTTTGGTGTTGAGGTTGTCAACGAACGTTGAACTGTCTGTTGTGCCAAAACGGCCCTTCCGAAGGTGCCCGTAGGCGGAGTAGTTGGAGTAGTTCCAGTTGCTCTCCGTATCGATGGTGTTTTCCCCATCGGTGAGGATGACGACGGCCTTGTTCCAGTCCGGATCGTCATAGGCTGTTCCTTGCGTGAACGGTTCACCGGGCGAGATGACGCGCCAACCCCACGCAATGCCAAGCGGAATGTGCGTGTAGCCATCCGCGTTCATAACATCGATGGCGCCGTCGATGGTTGTTCTGTCATTTGTGAGCGGTGTAACCGGCGGGATGGTGCAGCCCCGGGTTGGCCCGCGCGAACCACCGCTTGCAGACGTGCCTTCATAATTCACAACGTTCATCTGGCGGAAGTTGGTGTTGCCGGTCACCCGGTCGGGCAGATAGTTATTGTCATAGGAGTTGTACTCGCGTTCGTCCGGCGCGAAATAGGGCTGCCACTGTGTTTCAGGAGAAGTTGGCGGATCATCCTAAGTGTCATAAGGATCCAGCCGGGCCTCAACGCACCCGTTCCAGCAGCGGTTCGGAATTTGGTCATAAAGATCCCAAACCGTTTGATCAGGATCATAGTTGAACTTGGCCTGTGCAATCGGCGCGCTTGCATCAGCATCAATCCAGCCATTGTTGATGGAATCCGTGCCGATGTTTACGGCCGCTGAATATGGAACCAGGCCAATTCTCAGCAATTCCGGTGTGTCCTCATCACCGAAAACAATGCCCACGAGATCCTTGGCCGCCACGCGCAAATCAATAATCTTCTGCCCGCTCATGGACGTCGTATTGTCCAGAACCATGACCAGTTCCAGCCCCGATAGCTCTCGAATAACTTCGGTCGTGGCGCCTACTGTAATATTGTTGACTCCAATGATGCCCAGAATGCGCGCCTGCACCAGTGCCTGCGCGTTAATCTTCACCTCATCATCATTGGTCTCGACTTCGAGCATGCTGATTTGGCCGATCCTGAAATCTGCCTTCTTTTTGTTGGGATCTTCTGAATTCTTGTCTTCGATCGCCATGTAGTTGGCGTCCATGAAGTCCTGAACGAATTGGTCTTTTTCCGCCTTTGTCATGTTCTGAGGGCCAGTTGCAGCC
>JBPCVY010000271.1:0-13088 GCA_051010055.1 Hyphomicrobiales bacterium
GCAGTAATTGACCATGGATTTTAAGATATTTCGTCTTTTTGTGGTGGCTATGCTGGCAATGCTCCTGGCCGCCTGTGGTGCGGAAGAAGAGGTTGCTGTCGATCCAACCGCACGGCCTGTGAAAACCGTTCTTGTAGGGGGGAACGATGCAAGCGGCGCCCGCGAGTTTCCCGCCCGCATTCTCGCCAGCAGGCGTGTCGATTTAGCTTTTCGTGTTTCCGGCACCTTGAAAGATTTGCCGGTGCGCGAGGGCGATAATGCAACACAAGGCCAAACCATAGCCGAACTTGACCCGAAGGACTTCCAGAACGTTGTTGCAGACAGGCAGGCGGTGTTTGACGAGGCTGCCAAGAACTACGAACGCGGCAAGGATTTGGTGGGCAAGGGTGTTCTTTCCAGGGTGGCTTTTGACCGGTTGGAAGCGGCGTTCAAAACCGCGAAAACCGCGCTTGATCAGGCCAAGACGGACCTATCCTATACAGTGCTCAAGGCGCCTTTCGCCGGCAGCGTTGCAAGGCGGTTTGTTCAAAATTTTGAGGAAGTTCAGGCCAAGCAGCCGATCATTGCACTGAGCGATACCAGCAAGCTTGACGTGAAGTTTGATGTGCCTGAGCGGTTGATGATCTTGCTTACCGAAAGTGAAGACGCAAATCAGGCCGATCCCGATTTATTTGCAACATTTGAGGCCGATCCGGAAAAGAAATTTCCGCTGACGTTCAAAGAGGTTGCGACACGCGCCGATTCCGCAACGCAAACATTTGAAGTCACCTATCAGATGGGTTCACCTGCCGAACTGCAAGTGTTGCCCGGGATGACCGCGACGGTGACGGTCGATGTGAGTGCCTTTGTGGGGGCTGAAGAAATGCACCTAGTGCCCGTCGATGCGATTGTTGGCGATGTGAAACTTCAGCCGTCTGTGTGGATTGTCGACAAGGACACCATGACCGTGAAAACACGGCCTGTGGGCGTTGGCATGCTGCGCGCCGGCCTGGTGGAAATCAAGGATGGTCTTGAAACGGGCGAGCGGGTGGTCACTGCTGGTGCGCCGTTTTTGAGCGATGGCATGAAAGTCTGGATTATGCCCGACAAGGAACAGGCCGCCGAGCGCGAGGAAGACCGCGAGCTGCGGCAAGAAGCAGAAAAGTCGAAATGACAGGTCTGATATGGGGCCGCAGCGTCAACTCATAAGAAAAACAACACAAGTTTTTTTGGGGGCAGGGAATGAATATCGGCGAATTCTCCGTCAAAAACAAAGTCATTTCCTGGCTGCTCGTGATCATTCTTGTTGGAGGCGGCATCCAGGGCTTTGAGGAGATGGGCAAACTCGAAGACCCGGCCTTCACCATCAAAAAAGCCAAGGTCATCACCTATTACCCCGGCGCCACCGCGCAGCAGGTTCAGGACGAGGTGACCTACCACATTGAAGATGCGATCCAGCGCCTGCCACAGCTCAAGCGTATCAAAATGTCCATTTCCAGGCCCGGAATGTCGGACATCGAAATCGATTTCAAGGATCAATACACAACTGAAGACTTTCCATCCATTTATGATGAGCTCCGGCGCAAAATTGCCGATATGAAATCCAAACTGCCACCCGGCGCGCAGGAACCGATTATTGTCGATGATTTCGCAGATGTTTACGGGGTTTATGCAGCCCTCACCGGGGTTGGCTACACCTACCGCGATTTGAAGGACTTCGCGGACGATTTCAAAAAGCAACTGGTGCTCTCGCCTGGCGTGCGCAAGGTTGAGATCGGCGGCGTGCAGGATGAGGTGGTCTACGTTGAAATCTCTCGCGCCCGCCTAGGCGAATTGGGCATACCGCTGAACCAGATTGAAGCCATCCTGGAATCCCAGAATGTTGTGGCGGATGCTGGCCGGGTGCGGGTGTCGGACGATTATGTGCGCATCAACCCCACAGGCGAGTTCCCCTCCGTAGCAGAAATCGGCAACGTGCTTATCAGCTCTGATGACAAGCGCCTGGTTTACCTGAAAGATATTGCCACAATTGAACGTGCTTACCGCGACGAGCCGAACAAGCTGATCTTTGTGAATGGCCGCCCGGCGCTCACCATCGGTGTCTCCATGCTGCCCGGACAAAATGTTGTGGCGGTGGGTGAGCGTATCTCCAAGAAAATTGCAGAGCTTGAGGGTATCATCCCTGTTGGCATGGAATTGCACGCCATCTATAACCAACCGGTTGAAGTGGACAAATCGGTTAGCGGATTTATCGGCAACGTTATCGAAGCGCTGGTAATCGTCATTGTGGTTTTGCTGATCTTTATGGGCCTGCGCACCGGACTCATTATCGGCGCGGTATTGCTGATTACAGTTTCGGGCACCCTATGGGTTATGCAGATTTACGGCATTGAATTGCAGCGCGTTTCCCTTGGCGCGCTGGTCATTGCGCTTGGCATGCTGGTGGACAATGCAATCGTTGTCGCCGAAGGCATGTTGGTGCGTATCCGTGGCGGCATGGCGCCAGAAGTTGCCGCGAGCGAAGTGGTGAGCAAAACCTTCGGCGCCCTTCTTGGCGGCACGGCCATCGGCATACTGGCATTTTCCGCCATCGGCATGGCGCAGACGGAGACCGGCGAATTTGCCCGCTCTTTGTTCTACGTGATCTTGATATCGCTCTCCTTGAGCTGGCTCACCGCCGTCTCAACCACGCCGATGCTGTGCGCCATGCTGCTTAAGCCCGACCCTAAGGCGAGCGGCGAAGACCCATCTGAGGCCTATTCCGGGACGTTGTTCCAGATTTACCGTGGCATGGTGAAACGCGCTATCCAATTACGCTGGGTTACTGTAAGCGTTGTTTTGGGGCTGTTCGGATTGTCTTTGTATGGGTTCAGCTATGTGAAAGAAGCTTTTTTCCCTAATGCAAATACCCCCATGTTTTTCGTTGATGTGTGGTCGGTTGAGGGCGCTGATATCCGCACCACCCGTGACAGCACCTTGAAAATCGCACGCTTCTTGCGTCAGCAAGAAGGGGTCGTGCAGACAAGTTCTTCGGTGGGCGGTGGGCATCTGCGCTTTTCGCTTGTTTATGAACCCAAGGAAGACAGTCGCGCCTACGGCCAGGTGATTGTGCAAACCGAAAGCCGCGATCAGATTCCGGAACTTTGGAACAAGGTTGAGGAATTCATGCGCACCGAGATGCCGCAGATCGACCCGATCATCAAACCGTTGCGCATCGGGCCGGGCCGGGACGGCAAAATCGAAGCGCGCTTTCACGGACCGGACGCCGGCGTTCTGCGCGAGCTTTCACAAAAAGCGCAGGCGCTTATGAGAGCGGATGCTGATTCTAAAGAAATCCGCGACGACTGGCGCCAACCTGAAAAAGTTGTTCGGCCGATTTTCAACGAGCAGGTGGGCCGCCAGCTTGGTATCACCCGCCAGGATCTTGCAAACGCCACGAAATATACGTTTGAGGGCTCTCAAGTTGGCCTCTACCGGGACGGCATCCGACTTTTGCCAATCATGGCCCGGCTGCCGTTTGAGGAACGCTCTGATATCTCAAACATCCGGGACACGCGAGTGTGGAGCCCTGTTCTGAAGCGTTCGGTTCCCATTGGTCAAGTGATTACTGGTTTTGAGCTGGTTTACGAAAATACAGTGATCCGCGGGCGGAACCGCATTCAAACGATTATTGCGTCGGCCAATCCGAAGGGTGAGCTGGCATCGCCACTGTTCAACCGGTTGCGCCCGCAAATTGAGGCAATGGATCTGCAACCTGGTTATTCGGTGAGCTGGGGCGGTGAATTTGAGGATTCATTCGAAGCCCAAAGCGGGCTCTACAAGGCACTGCCGGTGGGCTTTCTGTTTATGATCATTACCAGCATTTTGCTGTTCGGGAAAATTCGCCAACCACTCATTATCTGGCTTACCGTGCCGCTCGCCATTATCGGTATTACCGCTGGGCTCTTGGGTATGAATGGCGCATTTGACTTCATGGCCCTGCTTGGCGCACTCAGCCTGATCGGCCTGTTGATTAAAAACGCCATCGTGCTGATTGAGGAAATCGACCAGCAGATTGCCGATGGAAAGCCGCCGCTAACCGGAATACTCGACGCTGCCGTCAGCCGCATGCGCCCTGTTACCATGGCGGCCGCGACGACAATTTTGGGAATGCTCCCACTTTTGCAGGACGTGTTCTTCGTCAATATGTCACTGACAATCATGTTCGGGCTTGGCTTTGCAACAGTGCTTACACTGATATTCGTTCCCGTGCTTTACGCCATCCTTTTCCAGGTTCCTTTCGACGAAAACGCTTAAAACTTTGTGACGGCATTTTGCAGAACGGCGGATTTTTACGGATTCTGGCCTGGTTTTCACGTGAAAAATTTCTGAAAATTATTCTTCGGAAAGAATGTTTTCTGAAACAATCGAAACATTTTTCTGACCGAACTGAAATCCTACTGAAACTCGCAACCTCTAAAAATGACGCTGTATCCAACGCAAACAAAAGGAGAAGTTGAGATGACTACCGAAACCAAAAATGCCTGGGCCGGCGCGGCAGCAAGTGCTGACACCGGCTTCGCCGAGGCCGCCAAGCGCGCCTGGCGCGAATTCAGGAAGAACCGGGAATTCCGCAAAGCGGTGGCCCATGTTCAGGCGATGTCCGACCGTGAATTGAGAGACATCGGAATAGAGCGCTGGCAAATCGAGAATGCCGTCTACGGAGGCCGCAGCGCAATCAAGTCAAACCGAAAGTAGGAACGATTGGCAATGAATGAGTTTGTCTCAGAGGACCAACCAGAGGTGGACCTATGTCCCACACCCTTTGCCAAAGCGTGAGAATGAGCCGCCCAAACCGGTGATAGCCGAAAATCGGGTGGCTCCTTCTCAAGCTCTCAAAGCTTAAACCAGAAAGGAACCACATGATGTTCGACTATATCGACGAGACACATACACACAACGAGACCGCGTTTACGGCCAAACCCAACACGGCGCACAACGCGGCAGCCGTAAGGCCCGCCCGGCCAATAGAAACATATTGCCCGACGCTTGCCGAGCGCCGCGCAGCGCAGGAAGCAGCAGTTCAAACGAAGGCCGCTTCCACACCGTTCGCATCAATTGCCGCATGGTGGCACGGATTTATGGAGGCATTTGTTGGGGACTTTGCCAGCGCTGGCCAACACCGCGCAGGCCCGGTCACCGATATATGCCGCTTCCGCAAATCCATGAACCATCGGGCAGCTTCAGTTGGCTGGCTGGCAACCGGTGGCAGGCATATGTCCGGTTCAAGAGATGAGGCGGGGTGATGTCATGAATACGCTACCCAACCACAAGGAGGGCCCAATTGCCGCCACGGCGGCAACCATGGCCGCCGCCGCCATCTTCATCGCGGTTCTGCCAATTGGCTGGGCTGCCCGGCAAATCGCTGAAGCCTCAGCCCCGGTAAGCGACCTGATTTCGTTCAGCGAAGCAGAATTCTGGACGTGTTTTGCCGCCCTGTTCGCCATAATGAACCCGATTACGGCAGTGCCCCTGTTCGTTGCGATAACCGAAGGCTATGACGCCCCACGCCGGCGCAAACTTACACTGGCAGTATCGGTTACGGTCATGCTGTCTTTGTCAGTTGCAGCAACTTCGGGCCAGGAAATCCTCGGATTTTTCGCAATCTCAATCGGCGCGTTCCGCATTGCCGGCGGTATCATCGTTCTGTTGATGGGCTTGGCCATGCTGCAGTCCAAGTCGAGCGATGCGCCGCAGTCTGGGAAAACCGGCGGAAAAGAAGCCCATTCCCAGGCCATTTGCCCAATCGCCGTACCATTGCTGGTTGGACCTGGCGCAATTGCCACCATGATCCTGCACAGCCAGAAGGTGGTTGAAACGTCCGACTACGGCATGCTGGCCACGGTTATCGCGGTCATGACAATTGCCACCTATGTCACGCTTTGCCTGGCTGCCGCCATCTCCCGCTTCCTTGGCGAGGCAGGCATGATGGTCACCATGCGCCTGATTGGCATGGTGGTAGCTGCGATCGCTATCGACATGATGATTATTGGTCTGCAGCTTTCATTTCCGGGCATTTTGTAGAGCGCTGTTGCTCTTGATAGCCCGGTGAGGGCCCGCCGTTCGCCCACGGCGGGCTCTTTTTTGGTTCAACGCTGAAACTGATGTCAGGTAGCGAGGGCTTGTTCCAGCCCAAGTAAGCTGCGTGCCTGGAGAGCTGAGGCGACGGGCCGTTCATACTTCTCGCACAAGTCTGCTGCGCGTTTCACCAGGGCAGCGTTAGAAGGGGCAAGGGTATTGCGGTCAAGGCGCACATTATCTTCAAGGCCTGTGCGCACGTGGCCGCCGCCGGAAATGCACCACTCGTTGAGAATGATCTGATCTTTGGCGATGCCTGCACCGCACCAAAGTGCATCAGGTGCAAGCCGCTTGAGGGTGGCGACATAAAATTCGAACACGTTCCTGTCGACCGGCATCGCATTTTTGACGCCCATAACAAACTGCACATAAAGCGGGCCCAGAAGGCGGCCATCTGCCATCATTTTCACCGCCTGGAAAATGTGGCTGAGATCGAACGCCTCAATTTCCGGTTTTATGTTGTTGGCGCGCATTTCGGAGGCCAGCCAGTCAACCAATTCAGGTGAGTTTTCATAAACCCTGGTTGGGAAATTCACCGAACCGACCGTCAGGGAGGCCATGTCCGGCTTCAGGGACAGCATGCCGCCGCGTTCACGCCCCGTGCCAGAGCGCCCGCCTGTGGAGAACTGGACTATCATTCCGGGGCAATGTTTGCGCAAACCTTCTCCCAAATGCGCAAATTTTTCCGGATCGGATGTGGGTGTGCCCTCGTCGGTGCGCACGTGGCAATGGGCAATCGATGCGCCTGCCTCGAATGCCTCATGGGTCGATTCGATTTGTTCGGCCACTGAAATCGGAACATCGGGATTGTTTTGCTTGGTGGCAACTGAGCCTGTAATCGCTACGCAGATGATGCACGGGTTGCTCATGGCAATTTTGCGCCTTTTAGGTGAGGTTTCTGTAAGAGCCAGTTTTGAGAGCTAAGCATAAACCGGCCCGAAACCTCAACGTTCATTAGGCGGAAAACACTATTTTAGGGACGGCCAAGCGTGGATGCTTTTTTGATGAGATCGATTACCACTAGCCTTGCGAAAAACCCAAGAACAAGCCGGTCGCTCTTCGCAGCATGGTTGACCGTGGCTGTGCCGTATCCGCCCGGCGCTTCTTTATCCATCGAATGCACAAAGACAGCGCCAACCGAAGAATTGGTTCTCAAGCGGGAATTCTAATCTTTATTCAGAAGCTCGACCAAAACCGTAAGCGCTTTATTATCCAGGCCAGCATTAATCCCCTTGTGGGCTAAATCACTGAATAATTGCGGTAATTCTGCATGAACATCCAGGGCTTTGAATGTGCTGAGTGCATCGTCCAGAGCTGCAGCATAAGTTGTCATGGTGGCGGGAGGGTTATCGAAGTTCCCACTGATAACGGTGTCTGAAAAATACTTGTGGTAGCTTGGAAGCACGCCCATGGTAACTGGTATCTGGCGGGCAAAAGTGTCCATAGGAATACCCGCTTTCTTGCACACCAGCCCGCCGTAAATCATTCCAAACATGAACCCTTGGCGCGTGGTGAACAGGGCGGCAAAAAGCGAAGCCAGCATTCCCGCTTCATTGCCAACGTGTGCTGAGCTCCCTCCGAGCGTCTTGATAACCGGTTTCTGGGTGTCCCAAACCCCAGGGTCGCCAACCACCGACAACACCGTATCCGGTTTTCCGATTGCTGTCGGGTAGGCATTTATAATCCCGATTAGCCAATTTGCCTCATTTTCCGATAGCAGTTTTGCAAGGGCTTCCGCATCGATCGAGCCGCCTGTGCTAAGCTCAATAATCGTTTTTCCTTTCAACGTTTCGGCAATTCCGCCGAGAAGGCCGATTGTTGTGTCGTGTGATGCAATGTTGGTGATTGTTACAGGGCTGGCAGCAATGGCGTCTGCCGCCTCCGCCGCTACTTCAGCACCGGCTGATGCCAATGGTTGCGCTTTTTCGGGAGAGCGGTTCCAAACAGTAACCGAATACCCATTGTTCAAAAGCGTCTGTGCCAGAGCACTTCCCATGGCGCCAAGACCGATTACTGAAACATCAGACATTCTAAATTTTCCTCACCAAAAATTTCGAATCATTCTCATAGACTGAATAAAAGCAAACTCTCACCTTACATAACTTGGCACCTTTTGAACTTGCTTGATACTGATAGTTTGCCCGCAGGAGCAAGCAATCTTGCGGATTTCGAGCGTTTGATCTTGCGTGCAGATAATCGCCGTTGGCACAAAGGTGCCTGCATTAACTGCAAGCGCGGACATGGGCCGATTTTACGGCAATAATTGAAACTTCATTCTGGCAGAGGTTTCAAATCAGATCGGCAATCCGGCCTTTCTGAGCGCCAATACTAAGTGCTCGAGATCGTTTTGATCGCAGAAAGGCCATCTCTGCTCAAAATAATCTTTCCAATTGCTCGGTTCTTGCAGGTTTCTCAAGCCCGGCGCTTCTTCAACTGCCTTGGCGAAATCTTGGTAAACCTCGTGCGCCTTATCTGATTTGCCGGCCATTGCATAGCTTGCAGCCAGCAAGGCGAGAACTGATTCTGGCGGATTTCGTATGGCATCGAGGAGCGAGATTGCGTCCTCGTAATCACGGGCGGCAAAGGAAGCCAGGCCCAGGTTCCAATTGTACTTTCCGTATGGATTGAGTGTGAGCGCATGCTGGCACAGGTTGATGGCCTTTTCGATATCTCCATCAAACACCGCATGGCGTGAATAGTAGATGATGACGCGAGTATCGTTGGGATTTATTCGCAGTGCAGCTTCAAAATGATGCTTCGCTTTATCAGGTTCGCCATTGAACAAGTACGCCATTCCCAGCGAAGTTTGAGTGCGACTGTCATCGTCGTCAATTTCATCGGCTTTTTTGGCCAGCTGCAACGCTAAACTGCGATCGGTGTCCGCATTGTTGCTCCAGCCATTTAGCCACATACGAAGCAATACTTCCGACAACAGAGCCAGAACTGGGGCGTTATCTGGTTCGATTTCGAGCGCAGATTGGAGACAGTCCCGTGCCTTGCGATTTTCGTCAATTGACCAATTGAAGAAATGATCACGACCGCGAAGAAAAAGATCATAGGCCCTTAGTTGTTCATTCGAAAGGCTCCTGATTTTGGTCAGCTGCCCGGCCTCCAACCGCCCCACCAAAGTACTGGCGATGCAGCGGACAATATCATCTTGCACCTCGAAAATGTCTTCCAACGCCCGATCGTAACGCTCCGCCCATATGTGCGAATCTTCCCTGGCATCAACCAGCTGTGCGGTGACACGAACTCTTTGCCCGGCCTTTTGGACGCTGCCTTCAAGAATAAATTGCGCATTGAGTTTTCTGCTCACATCCCTCAGGGGTTCGTTTTTTCCCTTGAAAACAAAGGAGGAATTTCGCGAGACGACAGCGAGTTCTCGAAAGCGAGATATCTCTGTGATCAGATCTTCGGTGATTCCGTCGGAGAAATAATCCTGCTCAGATTCACCTGACATGTTGGCAAATGGGAGAATTGCAATTGATGGTCTGAAAGATTGCTCTGTTTCTTCATTTCTTCCAGTCGAATAGTCCGATTCCGAAGTGGGTAGATTCACCTGGTAGGTCTGTACTTTTTTCTTGATGTTTTTGACCGATTGGCGCCCCGTGTCCACGAAATCAAAGTCGAGCTTGCCATCCACTACGTCAAAAGCTGAACCGGAAATGCATACTCCTCCAGGTTCGGCTATTGTCTCAAGGCGCGCTGCAATGTTTACGCCATCTCCGTATATATCGGTTCCTTCAACGATTATGTCTCCTAAGTTCACACCGATGCGCAGTTGGATTCGATGATCATCTTGCTCGGCAGAGTTCCGCGTCCGCATCTCCCGTTGAATTTCGAGGGCACATTGGACCGCTTCGATTACGCTTGGGAACTCGGCTAGCAATCCATCGCCCATGAGTTTTGCGATGCGGCCCTTATGCCTTTTGATACAGGGTTGGACCAGCGTTTTGCGCAATTCTTTGAGGCGCTCAAGAGTTCCGATTTCGTCGTCGCCCATCAAGCGCGAGTAACCCACAACATCTGCGGCCAGAATTGCTGAGAGTTTTCGCTCCATGCTTTCACTCCCTCAGTTTAAAGAGTACTAAGTATGAGCGGGAGAATCTATGTGCTTTTCAAACATGCACGATGTCCGCTTCAGGCACAACGCAGAGACTTTTTAAGATTGCCGAGACCATCAGTTTTTGACCCAAACCGAACATGGGCTGAAAGAGTATGCCAGTAGGGATTGAGCTTGCCGGTCAGCGCAGCCAGTTTTCCGCCAATTGACGTCATTGACTTAAGGGTCGCCAGATTGCCGAAGTTCTTTGCCCAGAACCACATTTCATGAATGCGGGTGCGCAGTGCGTTCGCCATCGTGTTGGCAAAATTATCCACGCCAAACGTCGAGGTCTCCAAAATCGCCAGGATCGCGGATTGTCGTCCATCCGTCCATCAGCAAGGCTCGGACTGTAACCGCGCCCATGGCGGCAATTTCCTGCCAGTCACGATGTTCAACCGTGTCATACCCTCTGATCATGTGCTGAAGATTGACATGTACATGGCTCTCAATGAGCCCTGGCATGGGCGTGCACGCGCCGCCGTCGATCACCTTCGCGCCATCAGCGATTTTAATGCCCTTGCCGATTTTCGTGATGAGATTGCCTTCAAAAAGCACACCCATCTCTTCGGCGTGTTCGCCGCTCTCAACATCAAAGATGTTCGCATTGGTAAAGAGGGTTTGAGAATCTTTGTTTTTTTGTGCGTTTGCTAAGCCGGTCAGTGCCCGCACTGTACCCTATTTGCAGGACACCGCTGGTTTGACGCCGAGATACTCGCGCATGAGCCCGCCGCCGATAATAGCTACATCTTCATTGCTGCCAGTATTGGAAAGAATGGCCATACCGTAGTGACTATTGCCGGCCATTACAGTGAAAGCATGATTGCGCGCCTTGATAGTGGCCAGCTTGACGGTTTTCTTGGCCTCATTGGGCCCGCTATAGGTGCCCGTTTTCCCGCCCACGTAGAGTTCCTTGGGGGTGTACTTTTTAGCCTTGCTTTTGCCTGTGCGGGTGGCCTGCATGATTTTCCATACCACATCAGCGCCAGCATATTTGCGTTTGTAGGTGTGGTGGAGGAATTGCGCCAGCTCCAGGGAATTCAGCTCGTTGCCATGTTCCCGGGTACCGTTTTTCCGCACAAGCCAGCCCTGGAACCCCTTTGTTTTCGGGTATCCCATCCGCTCAACGAAGCCCTGCACCGCAATGCGGCCTGAATTGGTGCTGCCATCTTTTCCGGTTTGTTTTTGCAGGCTGAGCCAGGACGGGTTGTCGGACACAACAATCATACGCACCAGCTGGCTCAACTGCTTTTTGGAGAACTTGCCCCTTTGCTTGTTGAGCAGGGCTGCGGCGACAAACAACTTCGATGAAGAGGCGCCAAAATAAAGTTGCTCTGCATTTTTGCTGCGGGCAATGAGTTTGCCTGTATCAAGATTGTTAAGCGCCCATTGGATCTGATATTTTCCACTTTTCAGCCGGCAGTAATGCGCCTTTTGTTTAGGGCCGAACTTTTTCCCCTTGCCCTTGATGCGCACCAGAAGCTTACGCGCCTGCGGATCGGCAAGCATTCGCAGGTCCTTGCCATTATCAAGAACGAAATAGCCTTTGCCATTTTTGCCATTGTGGTCAGCGCGCGCAGTACCGATCGGCAAAGCTGCGAGAATTAGCAGAGCGATTGCCAGGAGAAATCGGAGCGGCCAATTTTGTTTGGCTGATTTAATGGGTCCCAACCCTAGTCAAAATCCAATGGACGAGCTTGTACGGTGATGGCTTCCAGGCGTTTTCTCTCAACCCGGGCCTGTTTGCTGAGGGGCTTGATGTTCGGGCGCATTTTGCGAACCGCTGGTGTCTGGGCAAGGTTTGTCTTGCCGTTGCGGTTTACCTGCTGGGCGTTGATGCGCGCCATATCAGCGACGGTAAATGTGCGCTTACGCTTAGGGTTTATGACGGTTGGCACCATGCCATCTGCGCTTGCTACCTTCATTCCAACGTTGCCGAGAACCATGGAACCGCTATAGAGATTATTCTTGAATTGCTGAGGCGCACCGTCATGGCGTAGAGCTGAAGTTTCAAATGCTGCAGGACGCCGCGTTGCGCTCCAAAGGCTCGGTACCGGGTCATTCAACACCGGAGCAGCTGCAATGAATGCGTTGCGCAATCTGGTGCTGGGCCGGATATCGAGCGGTAAATTGTTCAATGTTCCAACCCTGCGGATATCGTCTGCATTACGCTTGGAAGCGAAATTGGTAACTTGTGCATTCGCCGAGGCAGGCTGGATGGTTATGTCTTTTTGTCCCTGGACTTCCGCCATAACTGCGTAAGGCTTGGGCCGCGGTACGGGAACCGAGCTCTTGGCGATTTGTGCGGTAAGGGCAGCGCGCGCCTTGCTGGACAGAGCAGCATAGACGGCAGGTTTCTTGATGGAAGGCTTTATGCGCGGCTTGGCGGCGGCTACGCGGGTTGAAGGCTTTTTGGTGTCCTTCTTGCGTTTGGCGATATAAACGGGCGCAGGAGCGTTGCGGCGCTTCCTCTTGTGATCGCGGAAGATCTTGGCCAGGCGCTTGCTCGACATACGCGGCCAGTGGCGCACTGAACCGGTATCTACGTGAACAAACCCTTTGGAACCGGAACGCGGATAATAGCCAACGCCACCTATTTCGCGCACAAGAGCAGCGTTGCGCACCTTCACAAGCGGCGCGTCAGGGAAAAACAGATCGATAGCACGGCCCTGAATATGTTGCGAGCGGCGGGCAACCTTGCGCCCCATACGGCGCAATTTTTTGTTGGTGCGCGCTGAGCGGAAGCCGCTGATCACATGGATGGGCTTTTTGGAGCGCAGTTCAGTCTTAATTTCCCAGATCATGTCAAACAATTCGGGGTCCATGCGGGTTGACGTGTTGCGGCGCCAGTCGCGGAAGAACCAGTTCAGTTTCTTCAGGCCCTTTTTGT
>JBPCVY010000272.1:0-26056 GCA_051010055.1 Hyphomicrobiales bacterium
GTGCGGAAAAGGGGGCAGTCCCGGCAGGCCAAATGCGCTGGCTGGTGCTCACTGGAATTTGGCTTTTATATTTCAGCTTTGGCCTTGGTGTTTTCAGCCTGGCGCCTCTTGTCCAACCCATCATGCAAGAACTTGAGATGAACCACACCGGGATGGGCACGGTGATGGGTACCTGGCAGTTTATCTACTTGTTCTGGGCAATTCCCAGCGGCTATTTGATCAGCAAGCTGGGGCCGCGCAAAAGCCTGTTTATTGCAGCAGCCCTTGTTTCTGCCTCATGTTTTTTTCGCAGCCAGGCAAGTGATTTCCTATCACTCTGGCTGGCGGTCGCCCTTTTTGGTTTGGGAGGGCCGATCGTTTCGACAGGTGCGCCCTATGTTGCTGCACGCTGGTTTCACGGCCCGTCCCGCGGGTTTGCCATGGGGGTTTATGTCACCGGCCCGGCAATGGCAGCGATTGTGTCATTCTCGCTCACCAACTCCGTCCTTATGCCAGCTTTCGGCGATAACTGGCGTACAGTGCTGCAGTTATGGGCAGGAGTTGCTGCCTTCGCCGGAGTTTACTGGGTGATTGTTGCAACTATTGCCGGGGGCAGACGCTCCACGCAGGTTCTCGAAGTTGATGGCATCGCCCGGTTCGCGGAGTTGTGGAGCATTTTGCGGGCGCGCGATGTGCAATTGATTTTGGCCATGAGCATTGGTGTTTTTTCCTTCAACCACGGGCTTGGCAACTGGTTGCCGGAACTCTTGCGCACCACGGGGCTCAGCGCAGTTGCTGCTGGCTATTGGGCCGCAGTGCCTGAAATTGTCGGCATTGGCAGTGCGCTCCTGATACCAAGGCTCGCTGTTCCCCAAAAGCGCATTACAATTCTTGCGCTTTTGTTCACATCTGCCGGATTGGCGGCTCTGTTCTTAAGTTTTGAGGGGGTCATCTGGTGGGCGCCAGCTCTCTTTCTCAAAGGGGTGGCCGTTGGCTCCATGATGGCGGTTCTCACCCTCACGCTCGTTGAAAGCCCGCATGTTGGCCCGCGCCGCGCCGGACTTGCAGGCGGCCTGTTTTTTACGTTTGCCGAGATTGGCGGAGTTTCAGGGCCGGTTGTTCTGGGCGCGCTTTATGATGTGACCGGCGGGTTTGCAGCCGGCCTCAATGTTCTGGCGCTGACATTGGCGGTTCTTGTCGTGCTGACATTCTGGCTGCGCCGGGCGCTTGCCAATCCGGACTAAGCCGCCTGCTCGCCGGTTTTCCGGTCAACCAGCTTGACCATATCGGCAACGATCGATGTCATTTCGAAGTCTTTCGGTGTGTAAATCTGCGCAACACCGATTTGCTTCAAAATGGCCTCGTCTTCTGCCGGAATAATGCCACCCACCACGACAGGCACGCGATCGAGGTTCTTTTCGCGCATTTTGTTCATCACATCGCGCACGAGCGCCACATGGGAGCCGGACAAAATGGAAAGGCCGACAATGTGGGCGCCTTCCGCCACCGCCGCCTCAACAATTTCAGACGGAGTGAGGCGGATGCCATCATAAATGACTTCCAACCCACAATCTTGCGCGCGCACTGCAATCTGTTCTGCACCGTTGGAATGGCCGTCCAGGCCGGGCTTGCCAACAAGCGCTTTAGGGGTAACGCCGAGTTTTGCAGCGAGCCGTTTGACAGCTTTACGCACCTCTTCAATGTCATCAGTGCCGGTGACAATGTGCACTTCTCCAACGCCGGTCGGCGCCCGGTATTCTCCAAACGCCTCGCGTAAAGCCTTGCCCCATTCGCCTGTGGTGACGCCGGCTTTTGCTGCTGCGATGGAAGGCTCCATTATGTTGCGGCCATCAGATGCAGCGGCGCGCAGGTCTTTCAATGTGGCTTCAACTGCAACGCTATCACGGGATTTACGCCAGGCTTTCAGCTGTTCCACCTGATCAAATTCAATATGGTCCGGCACCGTGAGAATTGCATCACCATCGCCGGCGCTTAAAGGAGATGGCTCCGATTCCGTATAAGCGTTGACGCCGATAACCGTTTGCGCGCCGCTTTCGATATCCGCCACGCGCTCAGCATTCGAGGCAACAAGGGCCTGCTTCATATAGCCCGTATCAACTGCGCTCACCGCCCCGCCCATGTTAAGGACCTTATCCAATTCGGCGCGAACCTCTTCCTTCAGGCCTTCAACTTTTCGGGTGATTTCAACGGAGCCATCGAAAATGTCCCCATATTCCAGAAGGTCCGTTTCAAACGCCATCACCTGCTGCATGCGCAATGACCACTGCTGGTCCCACGGGCGTGGCAGGCCCAGCGCCTCGTTCCATGCAGGCAGCTGCACGGCCCGTGCCCGCGCGTTCTTGGAAAGCACGACCGCCAGCATTTCAATGAGGATGCGGTAGACATTGTTTTCCGGCTGCTGTTCGGTGAGACCCAAGGAATTGACCTGGACGCCATAGCGGAAGCGGCGGAACTTTTCTTCCTCAACGCCATACCGACTTTGGCAAACCTCATCCCAAAGCTCGGTGAACGCACGCATCTTGCACAGTTCGGTTATGAACTTGATGCCCGCGTTGACGAAGAACGAAATTCGGCCCACCGCGGCGGAAAACTCATCTGCCTGAATTGCGCCTGAGGCTTTCACCCTGTCGAGCACCTCGATGGCCGTGGCCAGGGCATAAGCAAGTTCCTGGACCGGCGTCGCGCCGGCTTCCTGCAAGTGGTAGGAGCACACATTTGTCGGGTTCCATTTCGGCATCTGCCCGTAGGTCCAGGTGATGATGTCCGTAATGAGCCGCATGCTTGGCTCCGGCGGGAACACATAGGTGCCGCGTGACAGATATTCCTTGATGATATCGTTCTGCACGGTGCCGGTAAGCTTCGTCCTGTTGGCGCCCTGCTCATCGGCGACCGCCACATAAAGCGCCAGGAGCCAGGCTGCCGTGGCGTTGATGGTCATGGACGTGTTCATCTGCTCAAGTGGGATTTTGTCAAACAATGCGCGCATGTCGCCGAGATGAGATATCGGTACGCCTACCTTGCCCACTTCCCCGCGCGCCAGAACATGGTCGCTGTCATAACCGGTCTGTGTGGGCAGATCGAATGCCACAGATAGGCCGGTTTGGCCCTTTGCTAGGTTGGAACGGTAAAGCGCATTTGAGGCAGCCGCTGTTGAATGGCCCGCATAGGTGCGGAAAATCCACGGGCGGTCTTTGTTCTGGGCGTCGGGCATTAGTCCCCCCTGGCATGAGCTACGTATTTCGCAGTTGCAGCAATTCAAACACCGGTTTATGACTGTTTGCAAGGCCGCTGCAAAGTGCACGCAATTTTTGGCATAATATTTTGCAATTTCGCGAAATATTATTTCAAGATAGCTGGACTATTGCGGCAAATGTTTCTGCTCGCGGTTGCAAAAAATGCTACACTGCACAAAAATCGGATACGCTTTTGATTACAGATGGGGGTCGTGTTTATGAGTGCGAAGCCAGAAGTTATTGCCGAGGCGCCGGCAAATGCAGATGCGCCCGTGAAGGATCTTTATGAGCTGGGTGAAATCCCGCCGCTTGGTCACGTGCCGAAAAACATGTACGCGTGGTCAATCCGCCCGGACCGTCTTGGCGAACCTGATACCGCGATGCAGGTCGAAGTGGTTCCCACATGGGAAATAGACAGCCACGAAGTTCTGGTTTTGGTGATGGCTGCCGGCGTCAACTACAACGGCGTTTGGGCATCGCTGGGAAAACCGATCTCCGTCTTTAACGTTCATAATCAGGATCTGCATATTGCCGGTTCGGACGCTTCGGGAATTGTCTGGGCCGTCGGCGACAAAGTTAAGCGTTTCAAGGTTGGCGATGAGGTTGTCATCCACTGCAATCAGGATGACGGCGACGATGAAGAATGCAATGGCGGCGACCCCATGTTTTCGCCCACACAGCGTATCTGGGGCTATGAAACCCCGGACGGATCGTTCGCCCAGTTTTGCCGGGTTCAGGCCCAGCAGCTCATGCCCAGGCCGCGTCACCTCACCTGGGAGGAAAGCGCCTGTTATACCCTGACGTTGGCTACCGCATACCGCATGCTTTTCGGCCACCGCCCGCACATTCTGCGTCCCGGTCACAACGTGCTTGTGTGGGGTGCTTCCGGCGGTCTTGGTTCCTATGCGGTGCAGTTGTGCGCTGCTGCCGGTGCAAATGCCATCGGCGTTATCTCCGGTGAAGACAAACGCGACTTCGTTCTTTCGTTGGGCGCAAAAGGCGTTATCAACCGCAAGAATTTTAATTGCTGGGGCCAAATGCCGGTGGTGAATACTGAGGAATATGGTGCCTGGCTAAAGGAAGCACGCAATTTCGGTAAGGCGATTTGGGACATTATCGGCAAAGGCGTCAATGTGGATACGGTGTTCGAGCATCCAGGCGAGGCAACGTTCCCGGTTTCGTGCCTGGTGGTGAAGCGTGGCGGAATGGTGGTCTTTTGCGCCGGAACTACCGGCTATAATCTCACCATGGATGCGCGTTATGTATGGATGCACCAAAAACGCATCCAGGGTTCACACTTTGCCAACCTGAAGCAGGCAAGCCAGGCAAACCAGCTCATGGTGAACCGGCGCCTTGACCCGTGCATGTCGGAAGTTTTTGCCTGGGACCAAATCCCTAAGGCCCACATGCGCATGCTCCGGAACGAACATAAGCCCGGCAACATGGCCGTGCTGGTGAGCTCACCGAGAACGGGCCTTCGTACGTTCGAGGATGTTCTGGAAGAAAGTAACGGCTAGAACTCCCACCAAACTGGCCATAAACGATATAACCCTCTGAAACAGCAGGGAAATTATTAAAGGCCAGTCGCGTTCAAGCGGCTGGCCTTAACTCTTGCGAAAGATTGTCTCGGAGTTGATTTGCCTCAAAGCCGTTTATACGGGTAGAGTTACATTATCCGGCATGTTTTCTGTATGAATTCTGGGAGTTCATAATGTCTTACAAAACAATTGCCGCAGTTTGTGCATTTGTTTCTTTCCTGTGTACAGCGGTTTTACTCAATACATCGCCGGCGGCTGCTTTGCCAGCTGGTGCGGGACTTGATTCACTGCCCCAAGAAGCTGGCGTGGTGAAAAATTTTGACACTACACTGGTGCGCCGCCGTGGTGGTGGCTCAGTAAGGCCGCGCTTTGGCGGGGGCGGTTTCAGAGGCGGGTCTCGAGGCGGTTTCAGAGGTGGTTACCGCGGCGGTTCGCGAGGTGGTTTCAGAGGCGGTGGTTATCGAGGCCGAGCCTTCCGTGGCGGCAGCTCAAGGGCTTATCGCCGCAGCGGATACCGGGGCCGGTCGCGCGCCTACTCGCGGCGCACTTATCGAACCCGGTCGCGCGCCTATTCACGGCGCACATATCGAACCCGTAGCCGCGGTGTCAGACGCGCCTCAGTGGGGACGTCACGGCGCACTTATCGCCGTTCATCACGCAGAGCGACACGGGCCTATCGCGGGCCGAACCGCCGGGCCAACCGGCGCAACGCGAGAGGAAACCGCAGGGTCAACCGGCGTAACGCGAGAGGAAACCGCCGTTATGCCCGCTCAAACAGGCGGGGATACCGGAAAGGAAAACGCGGGTATCACCGCAAATATAGCCGCCGGCACCATGGTAAAAGGTACCGCCGCCGTCATAGCGGATACCGGCACTATTATGCCGGCTGGTGGTATGCCTATCCGTGGTGGCTCTATGCGGTTCCGATTTATTACTATGAACCGGTATACCGGGTGGCAGATGCGGAAGATGCACATGTGAACTGGTGCCTGGATCGCTATCGTTCTTATGATCCGGCATCGGATACCTTTGTTGCTTATAGCGGCAAGGTTCGCAGGTGCAGGAGCCCCTACAGCCCTTGAGTTAGGCTTCAGGCTTGACGACAAACACCCCGGCCGTCCTAGATCACCATCCGTTCAGGTGGAAGTGCTGATAAATCACGTCATCTGAACGGATAAAGCTAATCGGTCTCTAGAATCGAGCAACTATATCCGATCGTGTTGAAGCGATAGCGTTTCAGTGCGATCGGATGTTGCTCTGTGGCGGCTGGATTTTTTTGAAATTTGGAAGGTGCGCAATTGGCGGACATTGAAACGGTTGTTGTTGGCGCGGGTGTTATCGGGCTGGCGGTTGGCCGGGCCCTGGCGCTTTCCGGTCAAGAAGGTATCCTGATTGAGCGCCACGGCCTCATCGGAAGCGAGACAAGTGCGCGCAACAGTGAGGTTATTCACGCCGGCATCTATTATCCGCAAGGCAGTCTCAAGGCCCGCTTGTGTGTGGCTGGTAAAAAGATGCTCTATGAATATTGCGAGCGACATGGTGTGGGCCATGCCCGGACTGGAAAGCTCATCGTCGCCTCCGACGAAAGCCAAGCGCCGGATTTAAAGGGCATTCAGGCAGCGGCCCGGGGAAATAGTGTGAACGACCTGGAGCTGCTAGGAAAAGATGATGTTGCGGAATTGGAGCCGGAGCTCTCCGCTGCAGCGGCGCTTCTGTCACCGTCCACCGGCATTATTGATACCCATGCTTTTATGCTGAGCCTCCAAGGTGAAATCGAAAACTGCGGCGGAACCGTTGCGTTCAACTCACAGGTTTTGGATTTGGTTTTTCAGCCAGATGGCGGGTTTCTTTTGCGCGTTTCTACCGGGGGCACTGAAACTTACGAGCTGACATGCGAGAGGCTCGTGCTGGCCGCCGGGCTCCAATGTTCAGCGCTCGCATCGAAGCTGCTCGAAAACCAAAATTACGCTCCCCCGCCAACCTATATGGCGAAGGGAAACTATTTCAGCCTGCAGGCGAAGGCGCCCTTTTCAAGATTGATTTATCCGGTGCCCGAGCCCGGCGGGCTTGGCGTTCATCTCACTCTCGATCTTGCCGGCAGGGCGCGGTTCGGGCCGGATGTTGAGTGGGTTGAAACCGAAAACTACGAAGTCGATCCGCGCCGGGCAGAGGCCTTTTATGGCGCGATAAGAAAATATTGGCCCGCGCTGCCTGATGGTTCCCTGGCGCCTGACTATAGCGGTATCCGGCCAAAGATTGCCGCCGAAGGTAAGCCAAATGCGGACTTTGAAATCCACGGAGAAAAGGAGCATGGCGTTCGGGGGCTCGTGTGC
Organism: Hyphomicrobiales bacterium; assembly: GCA_051010055.1. GTDB lineage: Bacteria > Pseudomonadota > Alphaproteobacteria > Rhizobiales > CAJQND01 > CAJQND01. The sequence continues at coordinate 7,105 of JBPCVY010000272.1, forward strand.
CTTTATGGAATTGAATCGCCGGGTCTGACATCCAGCCTGGCGATCGCGGAATATGTTCAATCGCTTATGAACTTCCGCACGCCAGCTTTGTAAGCTCAGCATTTTTCGAACACGCAAACCAGAAGATTATCATCGCCTGAGACAAATGCCTCAGTTGAAAACTTTTCGGTCAACCGCATTACATCCTTCAGGGAGAGTTCGAAAATTTTCGGCCCAAAACCACCGTCTTCCCAGATATGCGCGTTGATGGAAGTAACGAACCAGCCGCCGGGCACAATGATCCGGAAAATCTCATCAAACGCTTCAGCGCCCACATGACCTTCGGTAAATGTACCTGTTGAAATGACAGCTCCATAGGTATCACCTTCGATGGCCAACGGCCCGGTGAGATCGGCCTCTATCAGTTCGTTGTAGATTTCTTTTCTGCGCGCTTCGGCCAACATCTCGGCGGAAAAGTCGAGCCCGTCCAGATTTGAAAACCCATGCTTTACAAGGCCTTGACCGGTAAGCCCCGTACCGCAGCCAACGTCGAGAACGCGGACGGATTTATCTGATACCACTTCGGCAAAGTGTCCGGTCACAGTTTCTGGAAGGGTATAGCCAAGGCCATGTTCAAGGTGGGCGTCATAAGTTTTCGCCCAGTCCCGGTAAAGGCGTTTTGCAGATTCAGAATCCTCCAGATGATAGGCCCGGTCCAGAAGTTCTTCCGGCGATTTGCCTTCCGTTTCATTGTTTTCGTTGCCACCCATAAGACAACAATAGCGTTTGTCGGCGATGACGGGTAGAACCTTCAGGAATTCATATCTTCAGGGGCATTCCTTGCAGCAAGTCTTGACGATTATCTTGCCAGTCTTTGCATTTATGGGGCTCGGCTGGGGAGCCGCGCGCACAAAGTTCCTTGGCCGCGATGTTGAAACCGGTCTTGGCGCATTCACCCTTTGGGTTGCCATTCCGGCTTTGTTGTTCCGGCTCATGACCGAGTCTGAACCGGCCGAGGGTTCTGCCTGGGGCTTGTGGTTTGCATTTTTCCTAGCTGCCGCTGTTGCGTGGGGATTCGCCAGCGCTCTTGCGGTGGTGTTGAAACGGCCTCAGGGAACTGCAGCTTCGTTCGGAATGGGGGCCGCTTTCGGCAATACGGTCATGCTTGGTATACCGCTGGCGCTTGCAACGATTGGTGAAAGAGCGGTGCTTCCGCTTGCCCTCATAACGGCGGTTCATGCGCCCCTGCTTTGGCTGTTATCAACGGTGCAAATTGAATTGGCGGGCTCAAACAGGGAAGTTCCCATAGCAAAACTCTTGCGCGATTTGTTGGTGGTCCTGGTCAAAAACCCGGTGATATCAGCGCTGATAGCTGGGCTTTTATGGCGCTATACGGGACTTGGACTTCACCCGATTGTTGATGACATCATCACCAAACTGGGCCAGGCGGCGATACCGTGCGCGCTCTTTGCCATGGGCATGTCGCTTGCCACCTACAGTCTCAAAGGCGAGTTGCGCGCAGCTCCGGCGCTTACCTTCATCAAGCTGGTGATTATGCCCCTATGTGTGTGGGTGCTGGCATATCACGTCTTTGATTTGCCGCCGGCCTGGGCTGGAACAGCCCTTATCTTGTCGGCAGTGCCAACCGGTGTGAACGCCTACCTGTTCGCTGTTAGATATGATTGCGGTGTTGCGTCGGTTTCCGGAACCATCGCGTTGTCCGCCCTGGTATCGGTCGCCACTTTATCGGTGGTCATCGCGTTTTTAGGCAAAACCTAGCTCTTGGCGCAAATCTTCAGGGGAAACACCTTCATCGCGCAATGATTTAAGGCTTTTATCGCTGGCGGATTTGGAAAGCTTTCGCCCGCCAAAGTCCGTAATCAGCTTGTGGTGATGATAGGCAGGTTCCGGCAGATCAAGCAGCACCTGCAACACCCGGTGAATATGGGTGGCGTAAAACAAGTCCAACCCGCGGGTGACATGAGTTACCTTTTGAAGGGCATCATCCACCACCACAGATAGATTGTAACTGGTGGGTGTGTCCTTGCGCACAATCACCACGTCACCCCACATTTCCGGGCGCACCTGAACCAGGTCTTTTTCACCTTCTGGCCCCTCGCCCTGCTCTGCAAATGTGACAATGCCTCCCACTTTGTGCATGGCAAGCTGGATGGCCAGCACATGGTTGAGGCGCAGCGCAAACGGTGCATCGTCAGCTACTTTGGCATTGCGGTAAATGCCGGGATAGATCGGGCTTCCGTCAGGATCGCGCGGGTGGTTTTCCTCATCAATGGCGCGTTGGATTTCGCGCCGTGTCGCCTGGCATGGATAAAGCACGCCCAGTGCCTGCAGTTTTTCCGCAGCAGCAGTGTAGGCGTCAAAATGCCGGGATTGATAGCGCACCTGGCGATCGAACGAGACGCCCAGCCATTCCAAGTCTTCCAGAATGCCTTCAACAAATTCCGGCCTTGAGCGGATAATATCAATATCCTCAATGCGCAAAAGCAACTCGCCACCTGCCTTGCGGGCCGCAGCTTCAGTAAACAGCGCTGAATAGGCATGGCCCAGATGCAGCCTGCCATTTGGGCTGGGCGCAAATCGGAAAACGGAATGCTTGTCAGCGGTGCTCATAAGATGGCTATATTGTGCGCTGTGCTTTCGGTCAAACCCGCCATGAACTCAATCGATACAATCGCCGATCTTGAGGAAGGAATTTACGCCTTGCGCAAGGCGGCGCCGGAGTTTGTCAAAATCCATGAGGCAACCGGCACACCGCCCCTGCGCAGGGCTGAAGGGGGCTTTGCAGGTTTGCTGCGTATAATTGCCGGCCAACAGGTTTCAAAGGCAAGCGCGGCGGCGATTTGGAAACGCATGTGTGAGGTTCTGGCGCCGCTGGAGCCGGAACATTTTGCACGACTTGGCGAAACTGACTACCGGAGCGCGGGGCTTTCTGGTCCCAAAATCCGTGCCATCGAGGCGGTAACCGAGGCGGTCCTCGCTAGCGAGCTTGATTTTGCGGACCTTCATTCAAGTTCTGATGAAAATGCTGCTGCTAAGCTGATGGCCGTAAAGGGTATCGGGCCTTGGTCCGCTGAAATCTATCTTTTGGCATGCCTTGGCCGGCCTGATATCTGGCCGGCGGGCGATTTGGCTCTGCAGGTGGCGGCAGCCGATATTGACGGAGAAGGCGAGCGCCTTTCTATCGCGCAAATGCAGACAATCGCCGAGCCGTGGCGGCCTTGGCGGGCTGTGGCCGCGAGGCTGTTATGGTCATGGTACGCGCAGATGCGAAACACCGACCCGGGCGTGATGTAGCTACATGCCCTGTATCATGCGATCGCCGGTTACACCTTCCGGGTTGGTGAACGGTGGAAATCCCGTCAGATCGGACGCCTCGCGAAAATGCCCAAGCGCCCAATGCACGGATGGAAATGCAATATCTCCCCATGGAATCTCATCCCAGGTAAACAGACCGACTTCTTCACTCTCCGGTCCTGGAGAAAAGTCCGGGCCATCCAGCTTTGCCCGGAATATCATTTGCACCTGTGAAATGCGCGGAATGGCATAAACCGCCAAAAGACAATCAATAGCGATTTTTGCATTTGCCTCTTCCATTGCTTCGCGCGCAGCGCCTGCATCGGGTGTTTCATTGAGCTCCAGATAACCGGCCGGCAGGGTCCAAAAACCGGCGCGCGGTTCAATGGCGCGCTTGCAAAGAAGAATCCGGTCATTTTCAGCACTTACAACAGAGCCAACAACAAGCTTTGGATTAGCGTAGCTGATAAAGCCGCACGTTTCGCACACATCGCGCACAAGATTGTCTCCATCAGGCACGCGTCTGGAAAAATTATCTGGCAGCTTAATGGTGCTCATTTGATTTGGTATCCGTCATTCACAATCTGAAGTGTCGTCAATTTATACGTGATATGCCGTCACGCCTAATTCAGCATTTTCCAGTCACATCGAAGCAACGAGTTTCCAGAGTGATCGGATGTTGCTCCTTATGCGTAAAACATGGCGATCACCGAAGTTTTACGACAATGTGATTGTGTCTGGTTCATAAATTCAGTACGCGGAAGAGACTTAGAAACGGAATGCGCCATGGCAGGACGTACAGAAATTAAAGATATGAAGAAGTCACCGCATCATCTGCTGCGCCGGGCCGCACAATATGCGAGCGATCTTTATTCTGCTGAAGTAGGCAACAAGGGCCTTACACACCGCCAGTTCACGGTGTTACTGGCTGTAGAGCAGAATGAAGGGGCAAGCCAGACAGATCTGGTGCAGATCACTGGCATTGATCGGTCCACTCTTGCTGAACTTATCGCCAGGCTGACAGCCACCGGTTTGTTGCAGCGCCGCCGCACCAAGAAAGATGCGCGGGTGAATACGGTCAAGCTCTCAGCCGCCGGCAGGAGGGCTCTTACCGCAGCGCAGCCAGGAGCAAAGACAGCGGATCAAAGGTTGTTGCGGGTGCTGGAAAAAGATCAGCGCAAAGTTTTCGTTGCCGCATTGGCGGAAATCAACAAGGTGCTCACCGAGCAGGAAACCCGTATCGCCGAGACAGCCCGTCAGAAGCGGAAGCTCTAAACCGCTAGTTTGTCGCGAGCGGCTGTTTTGCCTCTTCGATTGCAGGCAACAAGCGCTCTAGCGTGTCCGCTGTGATGGGGCCGACATGTTTGTAGCGGATGATCCCCTGGCCATCGACAACAAAGGTTTCAGGCAGGCCGTAAACCCCCCAGTCAATTGAAACCCGCCCTTTGGGATCGGCGCCTACCTTTATGTAAGGATTGCCGTAGTGCCCTAAAAAGCGCCGGGCATTGCCGGGTTTGTCTTTCTGGTTGATGCCGTAAACGTGAATGTCATCCCGCTTGCCTAAATCCATCAAGAACGGGTGCTCAACGCGGCAAGGCGGGCACCATGATGCCCAGAAGTTCACCACGCTTACCTTCGAACCGGTAAGCGCCTTGGCGGATAACCCCTCCACCGGTTTGCCATCACTCATCAATCCCTCAACCGGGGTAAGATCGAATTTGGGTACAGGCTTGCCTATTAGCGCTGATGGCAGTTTAGACGGGTCGCCTGCGTTCAACCTGATAAGGAAAACTACCGCAAGGGCAGCAAACAAAACCAACGGAAGAGAAATGAACGCTCTCCGCCTCAACATGCCGGGCGCCTCCTGCCCGGTTTCGCTGCTCATGCGCTTTCTCCGCTGGGCTGTGTGCTGCGCCGGCGTCTGCGCGAGCCGCGCTCTTCAAGAGATTTGAGTTGCGCGTTGGCACGCCTTTCGCGCCACCAGATCGCCAGCGCGAGACCAGTCAGCACCAGTGCGGAAATCAAATATGCGGCGACAACAAACCCTGAATGCGGGGCGGAAAAATCCATTAACCTTGCACCTCTGCAATTTCCATCGCCCTTATACGCCGCTGAATTATCTCAGCCCTGATCGATATCAAGTGCAATGTGACGAACAACAATCCATAAGCCAGCCCCATAATCAAAAGCGGGGTGAGAATATCGGGATGTATTGCAGGACCGTCCATCCGCAAAACGCTGGCGGGCTGATGCAGTGAATTCCACCAATCTACTGAGAATTTGATAATCGGTATGTTGATGAAGCCGACAATCGCCACGATTGCCGCAACCCTCGCAGCCTTAAGCGGCTCTTCAATTGCCTGCCAAATGGCCATGTAGCCGAGATAAAGAAGAAAAAGCACGAATACTGAAGTAAGGCGCGCATCCCACACCCACCAGGCACCCCACATAGGTTTTCCCCACAAGGAACCGGTGACAAGGGCAAGAAAGGTGAAACTTGCGCCAATGGGCGCGGCGCATTTTGCGGCAACATCGGCCAGCGGATGGCGCCAAATCAGTCCCACCGCGCTGGCAATGGCCATCGCCGTATAACCGAACATGGCCATCCATGCAGCCGGCACATGAACGAACATGATGCGTACCGTTTCGCCCTGTTGATAGTCCTGCGGCGCCATCACCAGGCTCATATAGAGCCCTATTGCAAAGGCAATAACAGTCGCAGCCGCAGTCCACGGAAGCACTTTTCCGGAGATGGCATAAAACTTTGTCGGATTTGCATATTTTTGCATGGAAACCGTCTAACTCCGAATGCGCCCAAACGCAACTCTGTGTTTGGTCAAGCCATTGTTACCGCAAATGCGCGCGTATGAGCGCGCCCGCCGCCGCCGGTGCGATTACTAGCGAAGCCAATGATATTGAAAGCAAAATCAGCATTGATGAGCTGAACATACCGGGCATGGTGGTTTGACCAGCCGTTGCGGCAACGCCGAAAATCAGCACCGGGATATAAAGCGGCAATATGAGCAGCGATACAATCAACCCGCCGCGCTTGAGGCCAACCGTTACCGCCGCACCGATTGTTGCAATCAGGGAAAGGGCCATAGACCCAAGCCCCATGGCGGCCAGGAGCGGCAAGAACAGAATCTCTTCAAGATTGAGCAAAACGCCAAGAGCCGGCGCGAGCACCGCCAGGGGAAGCCCCGTCGTCACCCAGTGGGCGATTGCCTTTGCCAGGGCAACAAGTTCAAGCGGCATGGGCCCGGTTGCGAACAGCTCCAGCGAACCATCGTCATCGTCAGGCTGAAAAATGCGGTCTGCGGAAAGTAATACCGACAAAAGCAGCGTTATCCAAAGCGCGCCGGGCGCAATGCGCTGGAGCAGCTTCAAATCCGGCCCGATGCCTAGGGGCAGCAAGACCATAACGGTCAGAAAAAATCCCAGCGCAACGCCAACACCGCCGCCCTGGCGCAGGGCAAGGGTGAAATCCCGGGAAATCAGCGACAGGAAGATTTTCACGAATAATCTCCCATATTGATTGTCTTTCCGAACTTTATGCCGAGATCTGTGTGTGTCGTTGCGATGAGCAAGCCGCCTTCGCCAGTGTGCCGTTCCATTGCGCTGCCAAGTTTTTCGCACGAGGCAGCATCCAAACCGGCAGATGGTTCATCCAGAAGCCAAATCGGACGCGGCACCAGAACAAGGCGCGACAGCGCCAACCGGCGCGCCTGGCCTTGCGATAAAAGCCCAGCGCTGTAGCCGGCCAGGTGGGCAAGGTCGAATAATTCCAGCCCCTTCTCAATGGCTTCGGGCGCATCGCTCGTGCCCAAGAAAGTAGCCCAGAATTTCAAGTTCTCTTCAACGCTGAGCGCCGTTTTAAGGCCGTTCTTGTGCGCCAGGTAGTGGCTTCTCTGGCCGATGGAAAGTTCATCGCCCACCCCTTCCAGCTCTAGTGTGCCGCCGACAGGTTCTCCCAACCCGGCGATAAGGCGCAAAAGGCTTGTCTTTCCGGAGCCGTTGACACCGGTAAGCAGAAGACTGTCTCCGGCTGACAGCTGGAACGACAGGTCAGAAAAAACCCGTCTTCCGCCGCGCTCGCAGTCGATATTTTCTGCAATCAGTTCCATTGCCCCGCCCGCTGAAGAGTTTTTGTGCACCCGTCATGTAGCCCAGGTGCGCGCGATGCGCAAAGCCCCCATCGAAATGCGCCCTTTGTTGCACTGGCATTCGTTTTAGAAAGGTTCTATAGAAACGCGCAAACATCCAGGCGAGACCTCAGACAAGGATGAACCCCACAGATGACAACCTCCTCACTTGACAGTTTCAAATGCCGCCGGGCTCTGAAAGTCGGCAATAAATCCTACCAGATTTTCGATCTTAAACGGGCTGAGAAAAACGGCTTGAAGGGCGTTTCCAAACTGCCCTCCTCACTCAAAGTGCTTCTGGAAAATCTGCTGCGCCATGAAGATGGTCGCACCGTCACCAAAAAAGACATCAAGGCGGTGGCTGCTTGGGTGCGCAAGAAAACCTCCGACCATGAAATTGCCTATCGCCCGGCCCGGGTTTTGATGCAGGACTTTACCGGCGTGCCGGCGGTTGTCGACCTTGCTGCCATGCGCGATGCCATGGCCGACATGGGCGGCGATCCCAACAAGATCAATCCGCTTGCCCCTGTTGATCTGGTCATCGATCACTCGGTAATGGTTGATTTCTTCGGCAACTCGAAATCCTTCAAGCTCAATGTTGCCCGCGAGTATGAGCGGAACGGTGAGCGTTATGAGTTCTTGAAGTGGGGCCAGGGCGCGTTTGATAATTTTCGCGTGGTGCCACCTGGAACCGGCATCTGCCATCAGGTCAATCTGGAATATCTCTCCAAGACAGTCTGGACAAAGAAGGCCAAGCTGAACGGAAAAACCGTTGAATACGCCTTCCCGGACACACTTGTCGGAACTGACAGCCACACCACCATGGTCAACGGATTGTCCGTTCTTGGTTGGGGTGTTGGCGGCATTGAGGCAGAAGCGGCCATGCTCGGCCAGCCTATCTCCATGCTTATTCCAGAGGTTATCGGTTTCAAGCTTTCCGGTAAGTTGCCCGATGGTGTTACCGCAACCGATTTGGTTTTGCGGGTTGTTGAAATGCTGCGTGCACGCGGCGTCGTTGGCAAGTTTGTTGAGTTTTTCGGCCCTGGCCTTGACCAGCTTTCCCTGGAAGACCAGGCAACGATTGCCAACATGGCGCCGGAATATGGCGCAACATGCGGCTTCTTCCCCATCGACAACGACACCCTGGACTATCTCAATGCCACCGGGCGCAACAAGGCCACATGCGATCTGGTTGAAAAATACGCCAAGGCCCAGGGCATGTATCGCACCCGGGCAACGCCTGACCCGGTTTTCACCGGCACCCTCGATTTGAACCTGGCTGATGTCACGCCGTCTCTTGCCGGGCCCAAGCGCCCGCAAGACCGCGTTGAGCTGTCCGATGCATCCCAGGCATTTTCCTCGGTAATGGACAGCGAATTCAACAAGGCCTCAGAACTTGGCAAGCGCTTTCCCGTGGAAGGTGCCAATTATGATCTGGGCCATGGCGATGTGGTGATTGCAGCAATCACATCGTGCACTAACACATCCAACCCATCTGTCATGCTCGGTGCCGGGCTTGTGGCGCGCAACGCGGTAGAAAAGGGCTTGAAGGTGAAGCCATGGGTAAAGACATCGCTTGCCCCCGGCTCGCAGGTGGTGACGGAGTATCTTAAGAAGTCAGGGCTTCAGAAATATCTCAACCGCCTCGGTTTTGATCTGGTGGGCTATGGCTGTACCACCTGTATAGGTAATTCTGGACCGCTGGCAGAACCTATATCCGACTGTATCCGCGAGAACGATTTGGTTGCCTGTTCTGTTCTTTCCGGAAACCGCAACTTTGAAGGTCGGGTGAACCCGGATGTGAAAGCGAACTATCTCGCCTCGCCGCCATTGGTTGTTGCATATGCGTTGGCGGGAAGCCTGAACATTGACATCACCAAGGACCCGCTCGGCCGTGACCGAAAGGGGAACCGGGTTTATCTGAAAGATATCTGGCCATCTTCAAAGGAAGTTGCCGATGTGGTTCGCAAGTCGGTCACCAAGAAGATGTTCAAGGACAGATACTCAGATGTGTTCAAGGGCGATGCAGCCTGGCGGCGCATCAAAGTTGAGGGCGGACAAACCTATTCCTGGCAGTCGAAATCCACATATGTGCAGAACCCGCCTTACTTCGAGAATATTAAGATGGAACCTGATCCGGTAACCGATGTTCAGGATGCACGCATTCTTGCGTTGCTGGGTGATTCCATCACCACGGACCATATTTCGCCGGCCGGCGCCATTAAGCAGGAAAGCCCTGCTGGACACTATCTGCGCGACCATCAGGTGCGGCCGGTGGACTTTAACTCCTACGGTTCAAGGCGCGGCAATGACCAGGTCATGGTGCGGGGCACCTTTGCCAATATCCGCATCAAAAACCAGATGGTTCCGGGAATTGAAGGCGGCGTTACCAAGTACCAGCCATCAGGTGAACAGATGTCCATCTATGATGCGGCCATGAAATACCGCGATGAAGGCGTGCCGCTCGTTGTCCTTGCTGGCAAGGAGTATGGCACCGGTTCATCGCGCGACTGGGCTGCGAAGGGCACAAGGCTGCTTGGCGTGCGCGCGGTCATTGCGGAAAGTTTTGAACGTATTCACCGTTCAAACCTTATCGGCATGGGTGTTTTGCCCCTGCAGTTCAAGGATGGCCAGTCCTGGTCCAAGCTGAAGCTCACCGGCAGCGAGCAAATTTCGATTACGGGGCTGGAAGCGGGTATGGAGCCTGGCATGGACGTGCCTGCGACCATTACTTATGCGGATGGAAAGAAGAAGAAAATCAGCCTGTTGTGCCGTATCGATACACTCGATGAGCTGGAGTATTACAAAAATGGCGGCATTCTTCACTATGTGCTGCGCAATCTTGCAAAGGCGGCCTAGCGCCATCGCAATTGTTGCAAAGAAACCGCGTTTCCCAACCGGGAAATGCGGTTTCTTAACCTCTCACTCCATCGTTACTCGCAAGTGACGGCTCCATTGCCTAGTTTAGCGGCCATGAAGAATACCCGTTTATCTATCTGGCACGGGTTTGTGCCAATTTTCACCCTTCTGACCGTGTTTATCGCCGTTAGTTCAAGCCATCGCGCGGTGGCCGGACAAAGCCAGCCCGTTGCGGTGGTTGAGTTGTTCACCAGCCAGGCATGTGATTCATGTCCGCCGGCGGACAATTTTCTTGGAACCCTTCAGGGCTCTCAAAATGTTATCACCATGTCGCTGAATGTGGACTATTGGGACTATCTCGGCTGGAAAGATACGCTCGGTTCGCCAGATTACACCCGGCGCCAGAAAGAATACGCAGCCCATCGTGGTGATGGACGCGTCTACACACCGCAAATAGTGGTGAACGGTGGCAAACATTTTGTCGGTAGCAACAAGAGAAATGTCATGCGGGAAATTGAGCGCCAGCTCGCAAGGCCCGCAGAAGAATTTGTGCCGGTTTCATTTGAACACGACAAGCAACAGCTTGCGATCACGGTTGGCATTGCCGGTGTTGATGCTCAGCGCAAAGACGCAACGGTGTGGCTGGTGCTCGTGGGCCGGAAGGTTGAACAGAAAATCACCCGTGGTGAAAATCGCGGAAAAACCATCGCCTATCACTCGGTTGTGCGCAAACTCATACCGGTGGGCATGTGGCAGGGCGATGAGAAAAGAATAGAGCTGCCTGTGAGCGAACTCATGATGCACGACGTTGATGATTGCGTGGCGCTGGTTCAACTTGGCGATACCGGCGAAATTGTCGGCGCCGGCATTGTTCGCGGTCTCAACAGCGAAAAGTCTGCCTCGAACTAAGGCCCAGCCCTTAGAAACAGAACTACCCTAAAGCCTTTTCTAATACTGAAGTCATGCGGCGGGCAAAACCTGCCGGATCATGAACCGGTTCGCCGTCAAGAATATAAGCCTGGTCAAACAGAAGCTCTGCGGCGTCGCTCAAGACGCCTGCTCCATCGGTGGTGCCTGCCTTTTCTGCCAGCGCTTTCACCAGGGCGTGGTTGGAGTTTATTTCCAGCACCGGAGCGGTCCGCTCAACCCCTGTTGTCTTTTGCGCGTGCAGTATCTTTTCAAGATTGCGGTCAAGGCCGCCTTCACCGGCAACAAGGCACACCGGGCTGTCTGTGAGCCTGGTTGATTTGCGGATGTCTGAGACGCGCTCTCCAAGGGCTGTCTTCATCGCTGAAATCAATGTTGCAAGCGAGGCGTCATCAGTGGATTTTTCCTCGTCTTTACCTTCTTCAACAGCAATGTCATCGAGATCAGATGCCCCTTGGGTGATCGACCGGAACGGTTTGCCGTCATAACCTACGGCGGTGGTTGTCCAGAAATTGTCGACCGGATCGGTAAGCAACAATATTTCGATGCCGCGGGCCTTGAAGCCTTCTGCCTGCGGGCTGCTGGCAAGGGCCTCGGCATCACTGCCGGTCATGTAATAGATGGCTTTTTGGTCATCTTTCATGTCGGCCACATAATCGGCCAAAGTGCGCAGTTCGCCAGAACTCTTGGTGGATTCAAAGCGCGCCAGGGCCAGCAGTTTATCGCGGCGCTCAAAGTCTTCATAAAGCCCTTCTTTGATCACCGGGCCCAGTGCGCGCCACATGCCGGCGTAGTCCTCGGGCGATTTCTTGGCCAGTTTTGAAAGTTCAGACAAAACCCGCTTGGTCACCGCCTTGCGGATTTGGGCAACAATTGGATTGTTCTGCAGCATCTCGCGGGAGATGTTCAACGGCATATCTTCTGAATCGATAATGCCGCGTACGAACCGCAAATAGGCAGGGAGAATGTCCGCATCATCACAAATGAAAACCCTGCGCACATAAAGTTTCAACCGCCCCCGGCGCTCAGGATCAAACAAGTCAAATGGCTGCTCACCAGGCACAAACAAAAGCACCTGATATTCATGGCGCCCTTCGGCCTTGTAATGAACGGTAAGCGCCGGGTCGGCGTAAAGGCCTGACAGGTGCCCAAAAAACTCTTTGTATTGTTCGGGTGTAATTTCTGATTTGGGACGGGTCCACAGGGCGCTTGCAGAATTAAGCTGGGTTTCTTCACCAGCCTTGTCTTTTTCAATCTCAGCCAGGGTGATCGGAATGGCAATGTGATCAGAATAGGTTCTGACAATGCGGTGCAGTTCCATCTCATCCAAAAAGGATTTGTCCTTCTTGCGCATTTTCAGCTCAATGCGGGTGCCGCGTTCAGGCGCTTCACCGGATTGCTCAATCGTGAAACTGCCGGTGCCGTCTGATACCCACAGCCAGCCCGCATCGTCTCCCGCCCGGCGCGAGTAAACCTGAACCTTGTCAGCCACCATGAAGGCTGAGTAAAAGCCAACGCCAAACTGTCCGATGAGATTGATGGTGCCCTCATCACCATCGCTTTTGGTGGTTTCCATAAACGCCCGCGTGCCCGAGCGAGCAATCGTGCCGAGGTTGGAAACAAGTTCATCGTGGTTCATGCCGATACCATTGTCGGTAACGGTGAGCAGCGATTTCTTTTTGTCGAAGGAAATTAATATTTTCAGATCCGGATCGCCGGCAAGCAATTCCGGCTGGGCAATTGCTTCATAGCGCAACTTGTCACAAGCATCAGCGGCGTTGGAAATCAGCTCGCGCAAGAACACTTCGTGCTCTGAATAAACCGAATGCACCATAAGGTGCAAAAGCCTTGAAACCTCCGCCTGAAACTCGTGCTTTTCCGTTGCTTCTTGCGCCTTTTTCTGCGCTGCCTTCGCCATTACCGTCTGCCTTTTTTCGAATCGATGACCCGGCGTGAATATTGGTTTTTATGGCTTTTGGTTCAAGTGGAGAGCGGGCAAAAAATATACATGCCAGGCAAAAGCGCTGGCAGGCCCTGTAACACCTGACGCAACAAACCAGAACTTATCCAAAAAAAATCGGCCCGGTTCGCTTCAAATTAGATCATCGGGGGGCTGGGGGGCTGAATTCCGATGTCTTCACGAACCGGGCCTCAAGAGGCAACGATGCTACAGTGGTCTTGTTTAGTGACCGCATGAAGACTGAAATCGGGCGACAATGTGAAACTTCGTGTGATTTTTCGGGGCGGAGAGCGTTTGCTGTTAGCAATTTGTTAACTTGCAAATCCCGCGATTCTTGTTCATCATATTGTTATGAAACGACGAGCACTCAATGTGTGAGGAGCGTAACCGGGGAGGGCCATGAGCGAAGCTGAACCCATAGTTTTGTTCGGGGCGCGGAAGGGTTATTCCGAGTCCCGAAAAAAATCGAACAAATCATCAAACTCTTCCGGCCAAAATGTCACTGGCCAATCGGTCGTTCGCAGTTTCTCCAGGCAGGTAAAGAATACACCGGCCACAACGGCGTTCAACCGGCACGAACTCAACACAATTCTTTCGGTTTATGCACGCCGCGTTGCTGATGGTGAATGGCGCGACTATGCCATTTATCACGGCAAGGATTCGGCTGTGTTTTCCATTTTCCGGCGCACCAGCGAAGTGGCGCTTTACAGAGTGGAGAAACAGCCAAAGCTGGCGCGCAAGCAAGGCGCCTACAGTGTTGTGACAGCAACTGGCATGGTGTTGCGGCGCGGCCAGGATCTGGCACAGGTTTTGAAAATTATCGACAGGCGTCCGCGCCTGGTGCCCGCATAGAAAGCGGCAAGATTGCAGTTTTGACGCACCTATAACAAAAACACGGGAGACGTCAAAAAACCCCCGGATGGCAGCGCCATCCGGGGGTTTCTTTATTCAGAGTTCGCTGTCCTGTTATTCGCGCATGATGCCGAGAATATTCAGGATGTGAATGAAAAGCGTAACGAAGCTGCCATACAGCAAGAAGGCGCCGAAGATGGCCTTTTGATTTGCAACGCCATGGGCATCGCTCTCAAGATACATTTCTTTGATCATCTGGGTTTCCCAGGCGGTTATGGCTGAGAAAATCAGAACGACTGCGCCAGATGTGAACAGGCTCATCATGGTTGATTGCACAAAGAGTGCATTAACAACGATCGCAATGAGCAATCCAATCGTGGCCATTAAGAAGAATGTCGCGAACGGCGACAGGTCTTTCTTGGTCACATAGCCGAAAAGGCTCGTAGCGCCGAAGGTAACGGCTGTAATCGCGAAGGCCTGTATAATTATTCCAGGGTTCTGGTTCATGTACAGATAGATCATCGGAGATATGAGCATTCCCCACATCGCCGCATAACCCCAGAACGATAGATGCGCCAGCATTGTGTTGCCGGAAAAGATTAGGCGCGGTGCAAAAAAGCCCATGCCCAAAATGCCGACGAACAGGACCCATTTGGCCGGGCCAAGCGCAACAGCCTGCATCAAAGCCGGAGTGGCTGCAGTAAACAGCGCAACAATCGCCGTGAACGCAACGCCAAGCGCCATGTAGTTGTAGACCTTCAGCATGTAGGAGCGAAGGCCCACGTCCATTTCGTGTGCCCGGGTGGTACTGGTTTGTGCCACACCCGGGCGCTGGTTGAATTCCGCCATTAATTTACCCTTTCCATGAACGAAATTTCTTGCGCTAAATATGACTATTTTAGTGTGACAATTCAAGCACGGTGAAGGCGCTGAACTGCGCCTAAACCACTAAAATTTGGAAAAATCGCGAAAAATCGCGCAAAAAATGGTCTTTTGAGTGCTCAAAATTTACCAATTTTCGCATTTTTCTTCATTCGGGACACCGTTTGTTCGCGTAAATCCGATGTGCGGCTCAAATCGGCACTTACCAATGTGGAGACCGCATCTGCCGGTCCGGCAATTTTTAAAATGATGGCATATTTGACCGCGCCAGCGTTCTCTCCACCGGGGTTGTTTCCTGCTTTACGAGTATTACCGTCATGGAATCGACCGCCCTGGGCTGGTTTGCCAGTTTGTCAGTTGCCATTCCGGAGGCGTGAAGTTCCTTTCCCAACTCAGACAGCTGATATTGCATTTTCGCCAAACTAAAGCGATGATCAAACCAACCCATATTCCAGAACCGGTCCGTAAAATCAAACCAAGAATTTTGATTGAATGCGCGGATGTTTGCAGGGTTTTGCCAGGCCCCGAGAGAAAGATCATAAGGGGCAGAGATATTGAGCTCACCTCCCACTTTCAGCAATTTCAGACAGTTCTCCATCAATGCCGTCAGATCGGGAACTTGCTCCAATACATTATTGGCGATGATTACATCAAATCCGTCCTTTTCCAGCACAATTTTGCCAAGCCGTTCAGATTTCACTTTCACCGGAAATTCCAAAGGCTGGCTGAGATCAAAAACAATGTCTGGCTGAGTGCACTCCTCGACGTCGATGTTCAGGCAATCGGTCCGGTAATCCTGTCCGCTACCAAGATTTATTTTGGTGAAACTGGCTTTGCGGGATGCTGTTTTGGAAAGCGACCCCTCGCTCTTGAAATGGCTGAGCGTTCTTTTGACCGTTTCTTCGAAATTGTCCGCTGCAGCAGAATCTGAAAACGCCTTGATCTTGACCGCGCTTTCCGCCTCGAACCTTTTTGTGTCCGCCAGCAGTTCGCTTATGTAAGCAGTCATCGGCATGTCACCGGGAGTGAATATGGCATCCTCATAAAACTCCGGCGCGGAGCCTTCGGACCAGTTTTCGGAAATAACGGGGACACCATTGATGAGCGGGTAAAAGCACCTCACCTGTTGAAAAATCTCTTCGTCAAAATAGTGCGAGTTGAGAACAGCTTTTGCCTGCTCAATCAGCTCATCGCGCTCCCGGGCGTAAACCCCATACGCGCTATAAACATTGAGGTCTGTTGCTGACAAGGCCCGAAACTGTTCGTGGCGCCGGTCGTTCATAGAACCATAAAACAGAAGATCGATTGATTTAGGTGTGGATTTGCCGAGCCGGTTCAGCTTTGGCTCATGGCACAGGCGAACCAGAGATTTGTTGCCGTGAGGGATAAATTCCATATTGCTCGGCGAATAGTCCCAAACGTATGAATTCTCGATGATTTTCTGATATTCGGCGCTGCGCCAACCGTTCTCTGCCTTGAGAATTTCAGAATTGAATATGACGGTGTTTGGCGGAAATTCTAAATCTTCTGAAGGATCGCAATGCGCGCCTAGTACGATATTGACCCCATCATGAATGATGCGGTTCTTTGCCATCGTTGTTCGATATCCCAGATTTTCGAGTTTGTAGAAGACAAACTCAGTCAATTCAGACAAAACATATGAATGTATATAGTCGGCAGGTTGGAAAAGGCAGACGTGAAATTTCATGGTGTCTATCTGATTTTTGGTAAGTCGGTGTTTGGCGGCAAAAAATATGCACCGCACCATAGGCAGATGTGTGAATGCGCGCAACCGCGCGGCCAGTCTGGCATCTGGCCCCTTAAATTCAATACACCCATTTCTCAAACCTGAACGGCCTGTTCATCGCCGGTTCATGGCACTTCAGCTAGTCACGGAACAAGGCGATTTCGCCTGAGAATTTTTTTCCGATCCATTTTTTATGGAGAATTGTTTTGAAAACCAATCCTGCGATCCAACTGCTGAAAGCAACCGCACTTGGTGCTGTCGTGATTTGTACAGCAAACTTCATTGTGCCCCAATCAAATGCGCTGGCCCAAACGCCAGCGCAAATTCAAGAGGCTGAAGCAGCCGCTCAGCAATCTGAAAAGCGTGCGCGCAGAGCGTTGAAAAGGGCCAAGAGGCTTGAGAAAGAAAAATATGAAAAGCGCAAAGCCCTGAAGGCTGCCAAGCGCAAACAGAAAGCTGCTGAGCAGCGCGCTAGGAAAGAACAGGCCCGCATTGCAGCTGAGCGTAAGGGAAAGGCCGAGGCGCACCGGGCCCGTCAGGAACAAACACGAATTGAGGCCAAGCGGAAACGAAAAGCAGAAGTGCGCCGCGCACGCGAGGCCGAAGCAAGACGGGGGGCAGAGCTCAAGCATCGGGCCAAGGCGAAACGAGCAGCTGAACGTAGTCGCCGCATCGAGGCAAGAAAGATTGTCGAACGCGAGCGCCGCCGCATTGAAAAACAGGCACGGGCAAAGCGCAACCAAAGGCGAATTCCAAGCGCAGTGCCTGTTCCGGTCGATGCAAGAACCATCTCGAAGCGGCAGAATCCGGATGGGACAATCACGACCGTCCGCCGCCGCGCTGATGGTGCAGTTGTCCGCACCAAACGTGATCGCTATGGCAATGTAATCAGCCGCAAGGTTCACGACGGCGAAAAGGCCCGGCCCCGGAAAAAGGCGCAGCGTAAAGTGGTCAGCTTGCGCACCTACCGGCTGCGTAATGGCCGCACCAGAACAGTCAAGAAATTTTCGAACGGCAACACTGTTGTGATTGTCCGCGGGCGCGATGGCCACCTCATCAGGCGCAAAATCGTCGACCGGAACGGCTTTGAAAAAGTTGTTTTCGAGCGGGGTGATCGCCGCCGGGTGCGTTATCACGACCGTGACATCAATATTTTCACACCACTCCCGCTGCCTATTCCAGCTGACCGGTATGTAGTTGAATCAGAAAGGACCTCAACCGAGCGGCTGGAGAGAACCTTCCGCGCCCCGCCCGTCTATGCACCGCAGCGCGGGTATTCAATTGACGAAGTGAAACGCGATCCCCAAGTGCGCTCAAGCGTGCGGCGCATTGATCTTGATACTTTGACTTTCGCAACCGGTGATGCGCGCATTCCCCACTATCAAATCAACAAGCTTGCGCGGCTGGCAGAAACCATCCACCGGATTGTTTATGACCGCCCGGGCGAGGTGTTCCTGATTGAAGGCCACACAGATGCGGTTGGTTCAGATGAAAGTAATCTCTATCTGTCAATCCACCGGGCAAATTCGGTGCGCCAGCTCAAAACCTTGAGACTGAAGGATATGGCGAGCACTATCTGAAAATCTCAACCTACGGCCCGGAACGACGCAACAGGCGCGTCACGGTGCGCCGTATCAACCCGCTCCTGAAAGGTGCACATCTGGACTAGAGTTTACTGCCTACTCAGTACGAAGCACCGGCGATACCTTTGCGGTTAGGGCTCTCCAGGTGGTCGCAAGCCCCGCCAAAATGGTAGCGCTAGTTGCTCCGGCCACAGTAAAGAGCGCAGTTGACGTCGCAAAAGCCCAGCTGAACTCCATCACCTGGGTGACCACCACCCAGGACGCGATGGTTCCCGCAATAAGCGCGAAAATCGATGTCACGGCCCCAAGCAGGCAATATTCAAGCAAAAAGGCCCCCAGCAAAACCCGCCGGGTGCCGCCAAGGGTTTTCAAGATAACAGCATCATAGATGCGTGCCCTGAGCCCGGTTGCCATGGCCCCGCCAAGAACGAGAATGCCCACCAGCAAGGTAATCAGGTTCGACCCGCGCACCGCAAACAAGAGCTTGCCGAGCAAATCGTTCACCGCATCCAGCGCTTCTTTTACTCGAACCGCGGTAACCGTTGGGAAATCGCGCGCCACCGTTGCCATTAGTTCATCCTCGCCATCGGCATCCATTGTCACGGTCACCAGATATGTGTGCGGTGCTGCCCGCAATGTGTTTGGTGAGAACACCATAACGAAATTGATGCCAAGGGAGCGCCACTCCACAGCCCGGGTGGAGGCA